>JANXZU010000105.1 GCA_025355345.1 Syntrophaceae bacterium | reverse complement strand
AGGATTCTGGGGAGGATTAGTATTTATGGCGGGTGGTGTATTTGCAGCTTTAATTGGCATTGTGCTTTTTTACTTTCTATCCGAATCAGTTATTGTCCTGGTTGATATTGCAAAGAATATCAAAATAACAAAGGAAATAGCTGAACAAAATAAAACGAAATAGTTTTTGTATGAAATATCGTGTTTTGCTAAATATTATCCTGTCAATGATGGGAATTGGATTGATGGTATTTTACTCCATTTGTGAATCATCCTGTTCTTATCTACGTGGTGATATTTTCACTATAGACTTGAAATATATCGGTATTTTGTATATGATCGTAATTGTAATTCTTTTAATATGTAAACAGATTGATCTTATCCGAATAGCACTGTCCGCAGGAATTGGAGTGGAGATATTTCTTGTCGCATTTCAATTCCGGGAAAATGTTTTCTGTCCGTTCTGCCTTTCTTTCGGAGCTATAGTGGTCGTTATGAATATTATCAATTATGTAAAGCCGCAAACAAAAAACCGATGGTATAAAAAGTTAATATATGCCGCAGGTGAGGTGAAATTACCATTTATGAGTAACAATCGCATACCTCTTTTGGCCTTCGTTATTCTTGGGTATCTTTTTATGAGCTTTGCCTTTAACGGCTCCGCAACTCCTGCTTATGCCGAGGAAATATCATCAATTCCATCCTATGGTAAAGGTTCTTGGGAATTAATTATCTTTACGGATTATTTTTGTCCACCTTGTCAGCGCACAGAGGTGGATCTGAAACCGGTTATCGATAAGCTCCTTTCCCAGGGCAATGTTCAAATAACATTTGTAGATTTTCCAGGTCATCCGCAAACGTCAATGTATGCAAAATATTTCCTGTATGCTGCCAAGGCTGATACAGGATACAAAAATTCAATGATGGCTAGAGACGCCCTTTTTACGATGGCTATACAGAATAATCTTCAAACGGAAGTGTTTGCGGCGTTAAGAAAAACAGAAAAAGAAAAAATTATCAAAACTAATGAAGCAACTTTGGCAAAAGACCTGAAAAAACAGGGAATTAATTTGAAAATCTTTGATCACAAACTTGTGTTCAAAGAGTGGAAAAACATGATTGATACTTACAAAATTAACCAAACGCCCACATGCATTCTGAAATACTCCAATAAATATCAGCAACGTTTTAGCGATGCTGATGAGATTCGCAACGGACTCCTGCCTGAACTTGAGGCAATGGTAAAAAAAGGTAAAAAACAATAATTTGCCTGCAAAATATGGCAGATATCAAATATATTTGTGCAGTATCTCCGGAATTGTGAGGGATCTAAAATTAATAATCGATTTTATCAAAACATTAATTATTTCAATGATAAAGCTGAGATACAGAAAACTTTCATAAGCCGCATTTATTCATTTGCATTGCTGATCACAGTTTATTTTTTGATAAGCCTTATATGTACGGTGTTACCAGAATCATTATGTGCGGCTGAAAAATCTAGAATTCCGTCATATGGAAGAGGTCCTATTGAATTAATCATTTTTTCAGACTACTTCTGTGAATCTTGTCAGAGCATTGAAAAAGATCTAGAAACTGTTCAGGATAGGCTCCTGGCAATGGGCGAAGTTAAAATAACCTTTGTGGATATGCCTGCTCCCGGCAATTTATCCAGTCCTTTATTTATTAAATATTTCCTTTACGCTGTCCAGGCTGATTCTTCATATGTCAACGCCACACAAGCAAGAAAATTAATATTCAAGATGGCCAGACAAAACTCGATTACAGAGAATGCGATCGAAAAAACATTTATGACTCAAGGTATTGCTTTTAAAACGTTTAATTACAAACCAATATTACTAGAATCTAAAAATTTGATTAACAAATATAAAGCCAATAAAGCACCTACATACATACTGAAATATTCGCAAAACGATATCCGCAAATATACTGACCCGGAACAGATTCGTAAAGAATTACTGCCAGCACTTCAAGCGCTGACACAAAAGACAAAATCCAGCCCAAATATCACTCATAATAATAAAAAAAAGAAGTGAAGATTTCATTTACAATTTAATATTAAGCAAAATAGATTAGCTTATCCAAAGCGGTGTAGTGTTTCATTCTTATGGGTAAATTTGTCAGAGAAATGACTTGAACACAAAGAGAATTATTGCTAACATAAAAATTATAAAAGGGATTATTAATGCGTGCAGTTATCCAGCGAGTTGACCGTGCTTGTGTCAAAATAAACAATCATGAATTCTCCTCTATAAAAAAAGGGATTCTTTTATTGCTCGGAGTGGAAAAAGAAGACACGACAATTGATGCTGATTATCTCCTTGAAAAAACGATTAACTTGCGTATTTTTGAAGATGAGCAAGACAAAATGAATCGTTCTTTGCTGGATGTTAATGGATCATTAATGGTTATTTCGCAATTTACCCTGCTGGCTGATTGTACAAAAGGAAGACGTCCATCTTTCGTAAAAGCTGAAGAACCTGCCAAAGCAAAAGATCATTACGAATATTTTGTCAGGCAGGCCGCAGATAAAATCAAGATTGTAGAAACCGGAAAGTTCCAGGAAATGATGCGGATAGAACTTGTTAATAATGGTCCGGTAACGATATTGCTGGATAGCAGGGAAAAGTTATTAAGACAAAATGGAAAGCTCTGATATTAAAATAGATAAGGATGGCGTCTGGTATTACAAAGGCGCGCACATGTTTCGCAAAGAAATATTGTGTACATTTTTTGAACATCTTAAGGTTGATGAATGCGGTAAATATTTAATTGAATTGGAAGAAGAACGTTATTATATCGATGTAGAGGATACTGCTTTTGTTGTTTTCGCAGTTTCTAAAACGAAACTGCCGGAAGATGAAATGGATCAACTTGATGTTATTTTAAATGATGACTCTTGCGAAAAATTGGAAATGAGCTCTTTGTATATAGGTAAGGATAATGTTCTTTATTGCCGGGTTAAAGAAGGAAAATTTAATGCCCGGTTTTCACGCAATAGTTACTATCAATTAGCTAAATTCATAGAACAGTCGGAAAATGAAACCGATTTTTTTATTAATTTAAATGACGAAAAATATTTTATCAATGAGAGTCAAGCTTCAGAAACAGAGTGCACTAAAGCTTGTAAGTCGAATTATCCCGCGTAGCGGAGGGCATGACACAATCCGGCTTTTCTTTGGAATTCATGCCCGTGATTAACAGTAATTAGGCTTTAAAAAGACAACGGAGGATACAATGCTCGATGATCTAGTAAAAGAATCTTTCACCTTTGATGACCTTCTTCTCGTGCCTTCAGCTTCTAATATTTTGCCACGGGATGTAGATACATCAACTTTATTAACAAAAAATATTTCTCTAAATATACCTATTGTTTCCGCAGCTATGGATACAGTAACGGAATCGCGTACTGCAATTTGTATGGCTCAGGAAGGTGGTATCGGTTTTATTCACCGCAATATGAGTATAGAGCAGCAGTCAATTGAAGTTGACAAAGTAAAAAAATCAGAAAGCGGTATGATTGTCGATCCCATCACCATTGAACCGGAACGAAAAGTTAGTGATGCCCTGGCATTAATGAATCAATATTCCATATCCGGCGTACCGGTAGTCAAAAACGGAAAACTTGTCGGCATTCTGACTAATCGCGATTTACGTTTTGAAGAAAACATTAACCAGCCTGTAGCCAATGTTATGACCAAGGAAAATTTGGTTACCGTAAAAGAAAACATTTCGCTGGAAGATTCCAAAAAACTTTTGCACAAGCACCGCATTGAAAAACTTCTTGTTGTGGATGACGAATATTGTCTGAAGGGTCTAATTACCATTAAGGATATTGAAAAGATAAGACGTTATCCCAATGCCTGCAAAGACTCTAAGGGGAGATTGCGGGTCGGTGCGGCGGTTGGTATCATCGATCGCGAACCACGCATTGCAGCTTTGCTGTCGGCTGGCGCAGATGTAATTTCTATTGACACATCGCATGGGCATTCAGCGGGAGTACTTAAAGCCATTAAAGCAACAAAATCCAATTTCCCCAACTGCGAATTAATTGCTGGAAATGTTGCGACATCGGAAGGCGCCAAAGCTCTTATTGAAGCCGGCGTTGATGCGGTGAAAGTTGGTGTTGGTCCCGGCTCCATTTGCACCACACGTATTATTGCCGGAGTAGGAGTGCCCCAGATGTCGGCGATAAGAGACGCTTATAAAATCGCCTCCAAATATGGCATACCCGTACTTGCCGACGGCGGAATAAAATATTCAGGTGATATTGTTAAAGCAATTGGCGCTGGCGCGCACTGCGTGATGATAGGCGGATTATTTGCCGGAACGGAAGAAAGTCCGGGAGAGAATATTTTGTTTCAAGGCCGCAGCTATAAAGTATATCGAGGTATGGGTTCACTGGAAGCAATGAAAATGGGTAGCCGCGACCGCTATTATCAGGACGATATCGAAGGTCCGGCAAAAATCGTTCCCGAAGGAATCGAAGGGAGAGTGCCCTTTCGCGGTTCGCTTTCAGCAAGTATTCTCCAACTGATTGGTGGACTCAAGGCTGGTATGGGTTATATTGGTTGCAAAACAGTCCCGGAAATAATTGAAAAAGCCCGTTTCATCCGTATTACCCAGGCCGGACTGAGGGAAAGCCATGTTCATGATGTAATCATTACCAAAGAAGCGCCTAATTACTGGATTGATTAGTAAAAAAATATGAAGCACGCTGAGTTCGTCCACCTTCACGTTCACACCCAATACAGTCTTCTTGATGGAATGATCCGTCTGGATGAACTGTTTAAAAAAGCCAAAGAATACAAAATGCCGGCAATTGCTATTACCGACCATGGAAACATGTTTGGCGCGATAGACTTTTATCAACAGGCATTCAAACATGGTATCAAACCCATCATCGGTTGTGAACTATATGTAGCACCTCAAAGCCGTTTTAATAAAAGCGCTTCTTCAATTGGCGAGGCGACAAGGCATTTAGTTGTCCTGGTAAAAAACATACAGGGCTACAAAAATCTTATGAAGCTTACAACAGCCGGTTATCTGGAAGGCTTTTATTACCGGCCACGTGTAGATAAAGAGCTTCTAAAAGAATGCCATGAAGGACTTATTGCATCGAGTGCTTGCCTGCACGGAGAAATTGCCGATCTGATCGTTCGGGGAAATATGGATGCGGCTAAAAACTCAGCCCGCTTCTATCAGGAAATATTTGGCGAAGATAATTTTTATTTAGAGATCATGGAAAATGGTCTTCACGACCAAAAAATTGCCAATGTTGGTCTGATTGAAATCAGCAAAGAACTCTCAATTCCTCTTGTGGCTACCAATGATTGTCATTATTTGTCCGCAGAGCATGCCGAAGCTCACAATCTTTTGCTCTGTATTCAGACAGGTAAGACTATCGAAGATACCGACAGGATGCAGTTGAGTACAAACCAATTTTATTTGCGTTCCCCGGAAGAAATGCACCAGCTCTTTTCTGTGAATCACCCGGCCCTGTCCAATACAGTCAGTATTGCGGAACGATGTAATCTTTCTTTAGAGTTCAATAAGTTTTATCTACCTAATTTTGTTATAAAAAATCCTGAAGAAACTCTTAATGAATATCTGGAGCGAAAGGCGAGGGAAGGGCTTCAAAAGCTCATGCCCATCATATTGAAAGATCACAAGGAAGATGAAGCAATAATTCATCAAAAGTATGAAAAACGTCTTAGTGAAGAGCTGAGAATAATCAAAACCATGGGTTTTGCTGGTTATTTCCTTATCGTATCTGATTTTGTCAAACACGCCAAGCATAATGATATTCCTGTTGGTCCCGGGCGTGGATCTGCCGCAGGTTCTCTGGTAGCCTATTCGTTAAGAATTACTAATATTGATCCAATCCGTTACGATTTACTCTTTGAACGATTTTTAAATCCTGATCGTATCAGTATGCCTGATATAGACATTGATTTTTGTCCGGAGGGCAGGGATGAGATTATAAAATATGTCACGGATAAATACGGCAAGGATAAAGTTTCTCAAATTATCACGTTCGGGAAAATGCAGGCAAAAGGAGTTATTCGCGATGTTGGCCGTGCTTTAAACATACCCTACGGCGAAGTGGATAAAATTGCTAAATTAGTTCCCACCGTTTTAAATATCACACTGGCTGATGCAGTTAAAATGGAACCACGGCTTGCCCAGGAGGAAAAAAACAATCCTCAAATAGCCAAGCTTATGGCTATGTCGCGGATTTTGGAAGGACTAAATCGCCATGCTTCTACTCACGCGGCCGGAGTTGTCATCTCCGATGTGCCATTGGTAGAAAGAGTTCCTCTTTGTTCACCCAAAGAGGATATCGTTTCCCAGTATTCAATGAATGATCTTCAATCTGTCGGTTTAACTAAATTTGATTTTCTCGGTCTCAAAACGCTGACAGTTATCAAGAATGCTCTGCATTTCATTAAGGAATCAAATGGAAATGAAATAGATATCAATACCTTGCCTACTGATGATAAAGAAACATATATGCTATTAATGAGGGGTGAAACAGACGGTGTTTTTCAATTGGAAAGCTCCGGCATGAAGGATCTCATGGTCAATATGAAGCCGGACTGCATTGAGGATGTCATGGCATTGCTTGCTCTTTATCGGCCAGGTCCTATGCAAATGGTTCCCGAATTTATCGCCCGTAAGCAGGGAAGAACAAAAATATCCTATGAATTACCACAATTGGAATCAATCTTAAAAGAAACTTATGGGACTATATTATATCAGGAACAGGTCATGCAGATTGCTAACGCAATCGGAGGCTATACGATGGCCGAAGCGGATATTTTGCGCAAAGTAATGGGTAAAAAAAATGTAGCAGCTATGGAAAAGGAAAAACCCAAGTTTCTCGAAGGCGCAAAAAAACAGAGATTTAATGAAGCTAAGGCCAGAAAAATTTGGGAACAAATGGAGACATTCGGTGGATATGGTTTTAACAAATCACACAGCGCCGCTTATGCCATAATTACATATCAGACTGCGTATCTCAAGGCACACTATCCTTCCGCTTTCATGGCTGCTTTATTGACAAGTGATAAGGACAATCGTGATAAAATAATCAAGTACATAAGCACCTGTAAAGAAATGGGCATAAATATTCTGCCACCTGATATAAATGAATCACAAAGAGATTTTAGCATATCAGGAGAAAATATACGCTTTGGACTGGCTGCGATTAAAAATGTTGGTTTGGCTGCAATTGATTCGATAATATCAGTCCAGAAAGACGCCAAATTCAGCTCTTTTATTGATTTTTTAACCCGTGTTGATATGCGTAAGGTAAATAAAAGAGTGATCGAAAGCTTAATTAAATGCGGGGCATTTGATTCTTTAGGTTATAAACGGCGTCAACTCATGCTGCATTATGAAGGAGCAATGGAAGAGGCTGGGCGCAAACAGAAAGAACGGGAAAGCTCTCAATCCAGCTTTTTTGACGAATTTGATTCCAGTGGAGCTTCCACAGAAAATGGGCTTAAGCCCTATGAAATACCGGATATACCTGAATGGGAACAAAAAGAACTTTTGTCTATCGAGAAGGAAACATTAGGTTTTTACATTACAGGACATCCACTCTTGAACTTTGCTGATCGCCTTAAACTAGTTACTAATTCCGATTCCGGTAACTTAAACTCCAAAAAGGACAAAGATACAGTTATCATTGCCGGCGTGGTTAGCTCACTTACGGAAAGGTTGACCAAGAGAAAAGACATGATGTGTAATGTGGTTTTGGAAGATCTGCAGGGATCAGTCGGCATAATCTTCTGGGCAGATGTTTATAAAAAACATTTTGACATACTTCATGCGGACGAACCGGTTATCATTTCGGGAACTATTGACGTTGGTGACGAGGCACTAAAACTGATTGCCCAAGAAGTCGTCCTATTGAGTAAAGCACTAGAAAATCCTTATAAACAGGTGCGATTAATGGTTAATGCCGATAAAGCAACACCGGAAAATATCATTTCACTCAACGAAGTGATTAAAAAATATCCCGGTAAATACGATGGTTACATGCACATAATTAATGGAAAAAGTGAAACAATAGTTTATCTGGGCGATCAGTCGAAACTGGATATTAGTGATAAATTTAAAAAAGAAGTTGATGGCATAATGGGGGAGGGTACAACAACTTATTGTTAATGCTATTTTCTTCTTCGGCCAACATCGTTGGCACAGCCTGCCCCGGCGAAGGCCGGGGTCGTCGGCATCCTCGGAGTATGAATTTATGCGCCTCCATTGCCTCCTCCTTGTCGCCGCGTTATCCTTTGAATAAAAGAGGATTAAGAAAGATATAGGAAAATTTATTTTTGTTTGTCATTCTCGTTCAAGCGAAGCGCGACAAGGGAATCCAGGACAGAACAAGAGACCACTGGATTACCCGGTCAAGCCGGGTAATGACAATATTATGCTCCAAAACAACTCAAAAAAGCCTTTTATAATATATAATATGATACATGAAGAAAGAACCTATAGGTCATTAATAAATAAGGATAATCTTTATCCATATAATGTCAAAATTGCGGAAAGTGATCTTTTTATCAGCTCCGATAACAACATGGCCGATGAGGCCTTAAAATCACTAATCAAACATCGTAATTTTCTAGAAACCTACATTAAAAATTACCCGGAATTCCGTATCTCCCTTTTGCCTATGCCGGAAGACGATTTAGCGCCATCGATTATCCGTGATATGCTTTGCAAATCAAAAATCTGCGGGGTTGGGCCGATGGCCTCGGTTGCCGGCGCCGTGTCTGAATTTGTTGGTTATGATCTTCTCGATAAGACAGAAAACATTATTATCGAAAACGGCGGAGATATCTTTCTGAAGTCCAAAAACAAGCTAACCGTTTCAGTTTATGCTGGAGAATCTGCTTTAAGTTACAAGGTCAATATACTTGTAAAACCGGAGGAAACACCGCTGGGCATTTGCACATCATCGGCCACGGTTGGTCCATCTTTGAGTTTCGGGAAAGCCGACGCGGTTTGTGTAATTTCCACATCAGCAACACTTGCTGATGCCGCAGCCTCATCTATCGGCAATAAAGTTAAAAGCAAAAAAGATATTAAACCCGCTCTAGATTATGGAATAAATATTCCCGATGTAAAAGGAATTATCATAATCTATGGCCGTGACATGGGTGTAATAGGTAACGTTGAGTTGGTTTAATAAATATATGGCAGTGGTAAATTCCCCACCCTAAAAAACTAATCGTTCAATAAAGCCGATGGAGATCTTATTTAACACGTACCAGGTAAACAAGATCATAAAGCTGTCTATCGAAAGAAAGCATAATCGTCAGAGTAAAATTTAAAACGGCTAGAAAGTTAGGAATACGTCCCAGATACTAAACTTTACGCACCTTATGTTTACATAACATATCTTATAGGACGTTAGATTTAGGTAGGATGTCGACTGTAGTATATTCTAAAACACAAAAAACCGGCTTACCGGTCATGTAAGTATTTAAATTAAACAAGTTTAGACAAGGGAAATAAAGACAACGCTTGGTTAAACTCCGTCTGCAGCTAATTCTTCTATCAGTTTGATTTGTTTCTCGGATAGTTTCTTCGGAACCTCTATATTGATTTTTACGTATTGATCGCCCTTCGGAGCGCCTTTCATTCCAGGCACACCATATCCTTTCATCCGAATCTTTGTATTGTTCTGAGTGCCGGGGCTTAGTTTTAGTCTCTTTGTAGAACCATCTAATGTAGGGACATCAATGGTAGTTCCCAAGGCTGCCTGAGTAAATTTGATTGTCTTTTCTATATATAAATCATTGCCGTCGCGGGAATAGATTGGATGAGGCAAAACATTGATATTTAAGTATAAATCACCACTGGGGCCATCATTATGACCTGAAAGTCCTTTGCCGGGTAATCTTAGCTTTTTACCGCTACTTATTCCAGGCGGTATCTTTACACTTATATCTTCGATGCGATTCTCCAGTTGAAAAGAAATTTTCTTATCAGCGCCTAATACAGATTCTTCCAAAGATATTGATAAGTTATACTCGGCATCCTGTCCTTTTTCCTGCATATGAGCATGTTGCTGGCCACCCATACCACCGAATAGACCAGAAAATGGATCATCATTTCCTTGTGAGTAACCACCTCCCCTTCTACCGGTGCGAAAAGTTGTCCTACCTGTCCCTCTTCCGCCGCCAAAGCCAAAACTCCTTAATATTTCATCAAGATTAACGTCCCGGAAAATATCTTCCTGAGAATATTGCTGTCGGTACTGATCCGCGGAACCGAATTGATCGTATTCACTGCGTTTTTTATCGTCACTCAAAACGGCGTAAGCTTCGCTTATTTTTTTAAATTTTTCTTCCGCACTCTTATCATTTGGATTTTTATCCGGATGCCATTTTAAAGCAAGTTTACGATATGCTTTTTTAAGCTCGTCCACGGATGCCTTTTTATCTACGCCTAGAACCTGATAATAATCTTCTGCCATACAAAAATATCCTTAAAGTGTTAACTTTATGTACATTTGAGCTTTAATTTAAGCTGCAATTCCCATTTGAAAAGCTGCTAAATTTATTTTAACCAATTTTTCCGGAAATGATTTTTTAATGACATTTTCCCAGACGGATTGATCAATACTCATCATATTGGATACCGCACCCAAAAGAACCACATTTGCAGTTTTGATATTACCCGCTTTTTGCGCAAGCTCACCGGCATTGAAATGGATCACTTTGCTATAATGTTCTTTTAAAAAGGCAATAACATCGATTGGGTACGGCGCATCGCCCATATTGACTGCCGGAGGATAAATTTCTTCCGTATTTACAATAATGGCGGCATCTTTTCTGAGGAATTTAAGATAACGTAGAGCTTCCATTTTCTCAAAAGAAACAAGTGTTTGAATGGCTCCGGTTTCGGCCAGTGGTGAATAGACTTTCTTCCCGTAGCGAACATGGCTGGTCACACAGCCGCCGCGCTGAGCCATACCGTGAACTTCACTTTTCTTCACGTCCATACCTGCCTCCATTATTGCCTCGCAGATGATATCGCTTGCCCGCAAAATACCCTGCCCGCCAACACCGGCGAATAATATACTATTTACTTTATTATCAACCATTTCACCCTCACCTTAATCATCTTCCCCTCTCAAGGGAGAGGGAGGCAATGCAGTAGTTCTATTTCAACTGATAGCGCCGAATTTGCAGACTTGCTCACATAAACCACAACCATTACAAAGAGTTTCATCGATATAGGAAATACCTTTGCGCTTCGATCCTTCCTTTATTATGCCTTTCTTCCAGGAAATCGGCGGGCAATTTAGCCCTAGACATGCCTTGCAGCCCTCGCACTTGTCCGGATTAACGATCAGTGCCGGTTTGGCCTTAATATTTGCTCTTTTGAACAGGGCGCAGGGCCTTTCAGCAATAATGACTGAAGGGCCATCCTTGGCCAGTTCTCCTTTGATGGCGCTTCTTGTTGCTTTAAGGTCAAGTGGATCAATAACCTTTATATTTTCAATACCCAGAGCTGATACTAAAACCTTTAGATTAACTTTTTTTGCTTCTTTACCCATCAGTGTATAGCCTGTTCCCGGGTGCTCTTGCATCCCGGTCATGGCTGTTGTACTATTATCCAGAATGATGATTAAAGCATCACTGTTGTTATAAGCCATATTCAAAAGCGGCGTAATGCCTGAATGTAGAAAGGTGGAATCACCGATAACGCCGACTACCTTACCCTTCCCTTTCTCTTTTAAGGCTTTACTCATGCCATGCGCCATACCGATACTTGCGCCCATACAAATGCATGAATGCAAACCTTCCAGAGGTTTCATATATGAAAGTGTATAACAGCCGATATCACCATGAACATAAGCTTTCGATTTGCCCAAAGCATAGAATAATCCACGATGTGGACAGCCGGGGCAAAGATTTGGCGGACGCGGTGAAAGAGTCTCTTTGTATGGAGAAACAGGCATTTGGGTATTCTTCTCAATTGCGTTTTTAATAATGCCGGGGTCAAATTCATTGGTATAAGGGAAGATTTCCTTGCCGATGACTTTAATGCCCATGGCTTTGATCTGTTCTTCCAGGAAAGGATCCAACTCCTCGATTACATATATTTTTTTAACTTTAGAGGCGAAATCGCGGATAAGCTTTTCCGGCAGTGGATAAACCATACCAAGTTTCAGATAGGAATAATCAGGGAAAACCTCTTTGGCATAGTTATAGGGCATTCCGGCGGTAATGATTCCCACATCCAGGTTATTGATTTCCATCTTGTTTTCGCCAAATGTTTCCGCAAAATGCTTTAAAGCCTGCTGGCGTTTTTCTACCTCTACCCGCTGGGTGCGGGCGTTGATAGGGACCATTACATACTTATCGGCGTTATAGGTAAAACCGGTTTTATCCTCGTGTTTTCTAGGTTCACTGAGAGTTACAACCGCTTTGGAATGAGAAACACGGGTAGTAGAACGCAAAAAAACCGGCGTATCGAATTTTTCGCTGATTTCGAAAGCCAGTTTGATATATTCTTTTGCTTCCTGGGCATCGGCCGGTTCAAGCATGGGAATTTTAGCAAACCGTGCGTAATTACGGTTATCCTGTTCATTTTGTGAACTGTGCAATGATGGATCATCGGCACTAACGATAACTAGGGAGCCGTTTGTGCCGGTGTAACTGACCGTAAAGATTGGATCAGCGGCAACATTAACTCCAACATGTTTCATAACAGCCAGTGCCTTTTCTCCCGCAAGCGCGGCGCCTATTGCAACTTCAACAGCAACTTTTTCATTGGGTGACCATTCCGCGTAGACACCATCATATTTGCAAAATTCTTCCAGTATTTCAGTACTGGGAGTACCGGGATAGGCTGCGGCAAATCTAACCCCTGCTTCATATGCACCACGGGCAATGGCTTCATTTCCTGACATTAATACTTTCAAAATGTGCGCCTCCGCATCGTGGAATATCAGCTAAGTGAAGATATCTTTCGTTTAATAAAAATCATCATTGACGGATCAGTAGTCATTAATAAGGCATTTTGATAATTCTCCAGAGCCTTCTTCTTATCGTTTAATTGTTCATATATGCGGGCTATATTACGAAATCCAATTGATTCAAAACCAGGTTTGCTGGCCTTTTGAGCTTCTTCGAAATAACCTAGCGCTCCCTTAATGTCTTTTTTAGTTTCAAAGCAATAACCCAATGAAGTTAAAGACAAAAACTTTATTGCGTTATTATCAGACCCGGTAGAGGAAACTAAATCTTTATAAGAGGTGATAGCATTATTAATATCGCCGGTGTGATAATAAATGTTCCCTAAATGGTACCGCGCCATCTGCGCGCTCGAACTGCTGGGATATTTATCAATTAGCTCCTTGTACATTTTAATACTTTCTTTAAAAAGGTCAGGTGATCGAGCTTGAATGCTTCTATTCATACTTACCTGGGCTTTAGCATATAGCTCCAGTGCAGAAGTTTGATAGTTATTCCAATAGAGATAGATGCCAAAGGCGATGGTAACAGCCACGACAATTGACGTAACAATTACGTAAAAACGGGTTTGATTCTCAGAAACATAATCAACGATTCTTTCGAAAGTAGATTGAAAAATATCCGGTCCTTTCAGTTCTTGCTTGGATAATTTTGATGACATATTATTCCCCTTTATTTATATTATATTTATTTGTTAGATCAAGAAGCAGTTGTGGAATCCGGCGAATTTTGCCTTCCATATTAACGCAGGCATGAATCGTATAACCTTCCACTAAAAGCTTTTTCCCTTCTTCGTCCCAGATATTCGAATTAAATCTGATACTCGCCTTTTTTATGTAATCAAACTTTGTTTCAACAGTCACAAGCTGATCATATTTTGCAGATAGCAGGTAATGACAACTAACCTTTGTCAAAGGAAGGTTTAGTCCCAACTTTTCCATTTCAGTATAAGCAACACCCAATTGCCGCATTAATTCATTGCGGCCAATCTCAAACCATCTAATGTAGTTAGTATGATAAACAATGCCCATGGCATCAGTATCAGCATAAATTACACGAACTTTGGTAAAATTACTAACCAATAAAAGCTCTCCAGTCTTTGATAAACTTTTCCATTAATAAATGGCCTGGAGAAATCAGAACCCCGCTTTCCCTGGCTGCTATTTCATTAAAAGGCAGGCCCGCCGCTTTGTTTTCATCCTTGAATGATGATAAAACGGCAAATGGGCTGGGATCACTCACATGAGTTTTAAGATCAAGTGGTGTCGGATGATCACTTAGAATCAAAACTCTATAATCACCAAATGATCCAAGATTATTTAAAATCGGCCCAACTATTTTTTCATCAAATAACTCTATGGCCTGAATCTTCCCCGCGGCATTTCCTTCATGACCCATTTCATCAGGAGCTTCCAGATGGACAAAAATAAAATCCATAAAATTCAGGGCATCGAGAGCCATTCTGGCTTTCCCCTCGTAATTTGTGTCTATATAGCCTGTTGCACCTTCAACAGAAAGTACCTTTAATCCGGCAATGATGCCGATGCCATTAAGTAAATCAACTGCGGATATCATTCCGCCTTTAAGATTATACTTTTGGGTGAGAGGAATAACTTGTGGCTTTCTCCCCTGCCCCCAAAGCCAGATGGAATTTGCCTGTTTTTTGCCAAGATTATGGCGCTGGATATTGATAGGATGACTTCTTAAAATATCCGCTGCTTTTTGCATGAAAGAATTTACTTCTTCAGCGGATTCGCCATGAGGCAGGTAAGGCGCAATGAGTTTACCCGGAATATCATGCGGCGGTGTTGTTACCGGAGATGATTGCGCATTGCGCCACACAAACAAGTGACGATAACCGACGCCGGGGAAAAATTGAAATTGAGAAGAACCAATCTGTTTGTTGATAAAAAGAATGATATCGCGCGATTCTTTAGTGGAGATATGACCGGCGGTAAAATCTTCCATGAAAGCTTCCGGAGTATCTGTCTTTCCAATAGTGACAAGATTACAGCGATAAGCTATATCGTTTGGACCAAGGCTTATTCCCATACTTGCTGCTTCCAATGGGCCACGTCCGGTATAAGTTTTAGCAGGGTCGTAACCTAGAACACTCAGATTGGCCACATCACTACCCGGAGTATATCCGGCGGGAATTGTATCGACAAGCCCTAAAGTACCTTCTGAGGCAATTTGATCCAGAAAAGGCGTAAAGGCGCACTGCAACGGTGTTTTGCCACCGAGCTTACTGGTTGGATAATCAGCCATTCCATCGCCTAATAAGACTACATATTTCATAATTATTAATTCTCACTATCAGCGTTATCTATTAATTAAGTTCATCTTCAATGCGGATGATTATAGTCTTGTCCTGGACCATATTAAGTTTATCTATCTTTTTGAGCGCCTGGCGCACATTTTTTTCCTGAGCCTTATAAGTTGTCATGACAATCGGTACAGCGCCACCCTCACCTCTTGCCTTCTGAATAACTGTGGCTATACTGATATTATTCTCTCCAAGAATGCCTGATATTTTAGAAAGAACACCGGGACGATCAAGAACGGAAAAACGGAAATAATATTTTGTTTCAATATCATCCATCGGTACAAGTTTTATTGGTGTCATTGCCGTTTCAGAAATAGATCGTAGTGGTACCCGGCAGGTGATACCTTTTAAAATATTGCGGGCAGTATCAATTATATCGCTAAATACAGCACTGGCTGTTGGCATCATTCCTGCCCCCTGCCCGAAAAGAAAGACCGGACCTGAAGCATCACCCACGATATGAAAGGCGTTATAATTACGATTGACATTAGCCAGAAGATGACCGGAAGAAATCATTGTCGGATGAATCCTTGCTTCCACCGCATCATTCTTGAGCATGGCTATCGCCAGCAACTTTATCCGATAACCCAATTCCCTGGCAAAGGCAATATCATCACGGCTGATTTTAGTAATGCCTTCCAGATAAATATCTTTCAGATTCACTTTTTTCCCGTATGCCAGTGATAAAATTATAGCCATTTTATGAGCGGTATCGGTTCCTTCAATATCAAATGCAGGATCAGCCTCCGCAAATCCAAGTTTCTGAGCTTCCTTTAAAACTTCATCAAACATATTGCCTTCATCAGTCATCTTGGTTAAAATAAAATTGCAAGTACCGTTCATAATACCCATAATGGAATTGATCTTATTAGCCACCAGGCTTTCTTTGAGAGTCTTAATTATCGGAATAGTTCCGCCGACACTGGCTTCGAAACCTATATCCACCGCCTTTTTCTGGGCAGCCGGGAATATTTGATTACCGTAAGTCGCCAAAAGTGCCTTATTGGCAGTAACAATATGCTTACCCTGAGCGATTGCCTCCAGAACAAAAGTACGTGCCGGTTCATATCCGCCCATCAGTTCAATAACAATGGAAATATCCTTATCGTTAATTATTTCGTGAGCATTAGTCGTCAGTAGATTTTTATTAATTTTGAGACCGCGTGGCGTTTTGATATCGATATCTGCAATCTTCTTTAATACCAGCTTCGTGCCCAGCTTTTGGGCAATCAGATCTTCATTTTGTTTTAATAATTTAACAACACCTGTTCCGATGTTGCCCAGACCGATCAAACCGATATTTATTTTATCCATTTACTCACCTGAAATAGTTGTAAAATTTTCCGTTCTTATGTTTGCTCAATAATGATTTTTGAACGCAGTTATCTATAACAATTACCCTTGTTTTGTCAAACACATATAAATTCAGTAAAGGTTATTATTGATAAATAAGGAATTTGATTTGATGAGCAAAAATATTCTATTTGAGCGTTATGGGTTTATCCACAGTACCGGCATAGAAAACAATAATTTCTGCCGTCTGAGTACCTTCGTTTTTTCCATAATGCCATTTATTGACAACCTCAACAATGGAATCGCCGGCTTTTAGATGCATCTTCTTTTTATCTTTAGTCACCACAGTAAGTTCTCCACTCAGCAGAACACCAGCGTTGATTACCGGATGTTCATGCATAGGCAACTCTGCCCCTGCGGGAATCTTTATTCTCAAAATTGTAATTTCCGGATTTCCTTTTGGATAGTCCGGAAGAACGTCTCCATCCCAGCTTGAACTTGATTTTGCCAATGTTTCAACAACCACGTTCTTTACTTCATCAGCCCACACATTGATTGACAAAAAGAATGCTAGATATATTCCAAACAATATTTTTTTCACTCAATTTTTCTCCATACTACAATTTTATTATTTCCTACTGGTGTTTAGAAATAATCTTGTGAGCTTTACGGCGACGGCTTGTTTTTTTATGGAGGTCAGTTGAGAGAACACTTATATTGCCATCAACTTCCAGCACGGCCAAGTCCACCTCTGATACTGAAGCCAAACCATGCTCCCGGATAACTTCCATCAGTTCATCTTCAGTTATCCCGGCGGTCTTCATATGCGAAGGTAATATTTCCCCCTGAAACACCAGCATAATGGCATCACCCTGAATTGCCTTACCGAATTTCGGAAAGTGGAATTGCAATTTTTTAAGAATGTAATTGACCACAAACAAAGAACCAGCGGCAACAAGACCACCGGAAAGTGTTGAATCCGGTCCGACCATCGCGTTTTGTACCGCATTGCTGATCAGCAGGATAAATACCAGGTCATAAACGGAAAGCTGCGCCAGTTCTTTCTTCCCGAACAGGCGAATGGCCAGAATGATAAAAAAGTAAACGGCAACAGAGCTGAAGATGATTCGAATGTAGTTGTTTTGTAGTATATCCATCATGAGTAATTTATGCAAAAGTCAGCAGCAATCGATAGCTGCTGACTTTCAAACCTTTCTTGATTAATTAATATGGAACCTGTGAGGGCAGAGTCCCTCCGCCATTCTGCACTTTGCTTACTGTATCTTCGAATATCGACAAAAGGAAGCTAAGACGACCTTCCGCGTAGTAAAGTGTCGGCATTATGGCTTTGAATTTAGCAATCTGTTCTTCCAGTTTTTGGTGATTAATGGAATTGATTGCGTCATGAGACAACCCGATTTTTTCACCGACTTTAGTTTTATAACCAGCTTTGTAATTCTCAATGCCATTATTGATGAATTTGTTGGCTTCCATTTCATATTCCGTTTGCGACAGCCCCATGCGTGTCATTCCCATCCTCTCATAAGACGGCCCTAAAATTAAGCGGCGGTCAATTTTTCTCTGTCGTTCAATGTCCGATATCTTTTTCACCAAAGCTCGCTCATGCTTGTTGAACTTTATCGTGAAATCACCAGGATCGGGAGGCCACATCAGTTTTAATGTAACTTTGGATAAATCTGGAAGAATCGCAGGATCATCAGCTAGCTTCCTGACCAGTTCATCTATCTGGCCGAGCAGAAACTCCTGCTGAAGAAAACCTGTTTTTAGAACCATCATTAAATACTCTATTTCGTTGGCAATCTTCAGGAAACCGGCTTCTCCCATATATTTCTCCGGCAATATATCTTTCATATTACTTGCATGCTTGCCGGGATTTACTCCAATATTCCAGTTAGGATCATTGGCCAGTGTTTTCCAGATTTGCGTGTAATTATCCGAGTAAATCTTTGCCGCTTTCATCAGCAGACTTGGGTTATCCAATAAATCATCGAGTTGCGAATAGTAGGTTGCTCCAGCATCAACAGAGGTGTGCATGGTGGCCAGATAAGTTTGCAAACTATTGGTAAATTTGTCTTTTTCTGTCTGTTCAAGTGCGGCATATTCGTCCGGATAAATAAAACGGTATAAATAGCAATATTGATAATGCAGATTCCAACCGCCAAGATCCAGACCGGTTAAGCAGCCAATCAACGGCCGCAGGAAAAGAGATAGATTGTTAATATCGGTATCATCATTACGGAAAATACGCTGATTAATACGTTCGGAAACTTGGTAAATAAGTTCTCCATTCATCCAACTGGCAGTCATATGAGGGTATTCCCACCAAAATCCAAAGCTTCCGGGATTGGCATCCTTCTGCATGGCATTGGATGGAGGAGGAATATTGGTCAGAGAAGGCGAAAAAACTCCGGTTGTGGCCAGCATACAATACTTCTGCCCCATTGCATACAGAACTGATTCACCGCCGTTGCAACTGCCATCTATAACTGTCAAATGAACATCCTTTTGCGCGATTTGTTCAAATATTGGAGCTGTTTGACTTACTTTGAGAATGCCATAATTGAATTCAACATAGTGATTTAGCGCAGTAGCCTTGGATTTATCGGCATAATCGGTGCGAGGGTTATAACCATGTCCGGCAAGATAAACAACCATGTAATCTCCCGATTTCACAGAAGTCGAAGCTTGGGTAAGAAAATTTAGGCCGATACCGGCATCGTCAGTTATATCGACTGTATATCCACGATTCAGTAATTCGGTCTTCGCATTTGCGGCCGCACCTTTCCAAGCAGCGTGATATATGATAATCGCTTTATGTTTCGGTCCTGTTTTAAAAGAATCTGACATATCATTCATGGCCTGGAGGCTGGTATCAAATTCATTAACCGGTGCAATCGCACAGGCCATGACTCCCATAATAAAAAGTATGCAAATAATTGATGTTAAAAATTTTATTTTCATAATTCCTTCCTCCTCAAAAGATATGTCCTCAAAGTGGACCGTTTAATATTATCGGTTTATAAGTTACTAAAAGAATCTTATCACATTTTGAGTTGTAAATATATTTCATTATGAAGTGGTGTGGGAATGCTTAATTCCTGGCCTGATTGACATACATAAGCGGTTAGAGCGTCTATTTCTGTTTGCCTACCTTTTTCTATATCGAGTTGCATTGACGTTTTGGAGTTGTGACCAAAACCGGCAAGCATTTCCATCGATTTATCGACTGTATTTTCCGGCAAAAATATATGACGTGCTTTGGCAACTGCTGCGACTTCCAGCATCATATCCCTTGCCTTATTCCTAAGCAAAGAATCAGCCCAAATAGCACCGTATGTCTTACCTGTAGCGGACATCAGAGAAGCCAGAGGGCACATCAGCAGATATTTTGTCCACAATGCTTCAGATATTTTATCCGTTAATATGGCGTTAATTTTTGACTGTAATAAAATATCCAGAATGTATGAATACTTTTGGGTGGATTTCTGGTCATCATTACCGAATATCAGTTTGCATGAACCATCTTCCTGATGGATAGCACCCGGCGATTCAATGTGGCTGATGATATAGGCACTACCACTTAGGATATCTGCATGGGGCAGAACTGCCCGCAACCTCTCTGCTATATTGACGCCATTGAGAAGTGGAATCACAACTGTATTCTTGTTAATGTTGTCTTTAATGGCCAGAGCGGTGTTCTCTAAATTGTAACTTTTCACACAAAAGAAAACTATATCAAAAATGTCTGACTTGGCCGGATTATCCGTGGCAAGTGAAGGACGAGCGATATAGTCTCCTTCTTTTGTGAATAATTGCAGACCATTTTTTTTGATGGCGGATAAATGCTCACCGCGAGCGATATAGATAACTTCATGCTCAGTGGAGTTTTCATATTCCCTGGCCAGTTTCCCGCCAAAATATCCGCCTACTCCGCCGATACCCACTATTGCTATCCTCAATTTGTTTCTCCTTCAGTCTTTTGCCTAATCATCCCGTTCTGGCCAACTCCAGCTTGCCCTGCCATTTGGCAAGCAGTATTTCTTTTAAAATGGCGTGTTCAGGTTTTTCCAAAAGTGGATCACTTGCTGCTAACTCAAAAGCATCTTCTTTAGCATCATTTAAAATCCGGGCATCACGGATAATGCTGGCAATACGGAAATCCGGCAGTCCCGATTGTCGAGTCCCCAGAAAATCACCGGGGCCGCGAATGGCGAGGTCTTCTTCCGCGAGTGCAAAGCCATCCGTGGTTTTTTCCATGACCTTCAATCTTTTGCGGGCATCGGCGGATACTTTGTAATCCGCAAGCAGTATGCAGCTTGATGGTATATCGCGCCTGCCTACCCTGCCTCGTAACTGGTGCAACTGAGAAAGGCCGAAACGTTCGGCATGTTCAACAACCATCAGTGATGCCCGTGGCACATCGATGCCAACTTCAATTACTGTAGTGGATACAAGAACATTAATTTTATTGGCAAGAAAGTCCTGCATTACAGAATCTTTCTCTTTTTCTTTCATTTTACCGTGGATCAGACCAACGCGATATCCGGGGAAAATATCTTTTTGCAGATGCCCTGCCATGTTGGTGGCATCTTTCAAATCCAGATTTTCCGATTGCTCCACCAGGGGATAAACTATAAATACCTGATGGTCTTTGGCCAGTTCGGCGCTGATTGTTGAATATACCTTTTCTCTTTTATTTTCGCCCATCAAAACGGTATGCACAGGTTTTTTCCCAGGAGGCATTTCATCAATTACGGAGATATCTAAATCGCCATAAACAGTCATAGCCAGAGTCCGCGGAATGGGTGTTGCCGTCATAACCAGAACATCGGCATTAATGCCTTTGTTGCGCAGAGTCGCTCTCTGCATGACGCCGAAACGATGCTGTTCATCAATCACTACAAACCCCAGCCTGTGAAAATCGACATCTTCCTGAATCAAAGCATGGGTGCCGATGACAATATTTGCCTTGCCTGAATTGATCTGCTGCATCGATTCATTTTTTAACGCGATATTCATGCTTCCTGTAATCAGTACTGTGTTCAAACCGATAGTATTCGCCCAGTCTTTTATAGTTGAATAATGCTGCTTGGCCAGTATTTCCGTGGGCGCCATCAATGCTGCCTGATAATTATTTTCGCAGGCTCGAATCATTGCCGCCATTGCCACGATTGTTTTTCCACTGCCGACATCGCCCTGTAAAAGGCGGTTCATAGAGAATACTGAGGCCATATCACGTTGTATCTCAGCAATGACGAGGCTTTGCGCGTTAGTCAGACTAAATGGCAAAGAGGTTAAGAATTTATCTAAAAGATTACCATGTATCTTAAAAGATATACCTTGCTCTAAAATGCGACCTGATTTCTTTATGGCCATACCAAGTTGAAAAAAGAAAAACTCATCATAGATCAAACGTCGGTGCGCTTCTGATTGCATGGTATTGTATTTCTCGACAGACTCACTTGCTGCCGGAAAGTGAACCGACAGGAGTGCTTCATGAATATTGAGCAGATTGCGCTTTCGGCAGATATCCGCAGGGATAGGTGAAGCAACATAACGCGAGAATTGTTCCAGTGCCTGATTCATGACCTTTCGAATATATTTCTGGTGTAGGCCTTCCGTTTCCGAATAAACCGGGACAATTCTTTTAAAATTTAACAGATTATCTTCATCTTCTTCATCGAGAATTTCGTAATCAGGATGAATCATTGATTTGCCGGCGTAAGTGGGTGTCACATTTCCGGTAAATATTACTTTTATTCCTTTTTTAAAAGTACTGGTAAGATAGGACATCTGCCCCTTAAACCATTTAGCAGTAAGATTTGCCGTATTGTCACTGACTGTTACCTCCAGTATGCGCCTCTTTCCATAGTATTTCGCTTCGGCTTGAACTACATTACCTATTAAGGTCTGAATTTTCCCGGTTTCAAGTTTGTTTATTTTTTTTATTTCCCGCCTGTCTTCATAAGCACGGGGCAGAAAATAGAGAAAATCTTCAACAGTGGCTATTTTCTTTGCAGCGAAACGCTCTGCCATCTTTGGCCCAACACCCTTCAAGTATTGGATCGGTAAAGTCAATTTGGTGCTGGTTTCTTTCAGATCAGCAATTCTTTTTAAAGTCGTTTCATTCCGGAGATGTTGCGGTTGGTTTACGGAGATTGAATTCATTGTGGTTTTCAGTTGTTCAAATAAGAATAAGGCATTTGTAATTTTATTCTTTTTAATCTCCAAATCCATAAGGTCATAGTCGGCAAATATTTCTGTCAATCCTTCCAGCAGATTATGAGAATCATTAATGTTTGATGTTAGTAAAACACCTTTGAACCCAGCCAGCATGGATTGCAATGATTTACCCAAATCTTTAATGTGAGATAAGTTTCGATAATTATCTTTGGAAGCAAAGTTTAGCGGTTGTTCTATTTTTTGCAGAAGACCTTTTATTGATTCCATATAATTCACCAGATTAAAAAGTTTCCAAACCTTATTATTTCTACCACGGGTATAAACCCCAAAGCAAGGCTTGAAAACAGTTTCCGTAGTAAGTTGTTGGGTTTTATACCACACGCTTTGCGGGATTGTTCAACTTGCCAATTCCTTTTCGGAATTGGAGTTTCGCGAATAAATTGAATAAATTTTGTTAACAAAAATATTTTATTTGCGCAAGGAATGATTGACTTAAATATCGATTTACGTTAGATGAAACCGAATTAATCTATTGTTAACAAGTAAACTTACGGAGTAATATGTCAACGGAAACTACATATAAAAATGCGGGTGTGGATATTGATAAAGCCAATGATTTTGTCGAACGGATCAAACCATTAATTAAAATGACAGCGCGTAAAGAGGTTGTTTCCGGTATCGGCGGCTTTGGCGGTCTCTTTCGACTGGATGCGGCAAAACTTAAAAATCCCATTCTTGTTTCTTCCACCGATGGTGTGGGTACTAAACTCAAAATTGCGCAATTGATGGACAAGCATGATACTATCGGTATCGACCTTGTCGCCATGTCAGTTAATGATGTTATCGTTCAGGGCGCGGAGCCATTGTTCTTCCTTGATTATTTAGCCACGGGAAATATTGAACTCGAAAAAAGTGTGCAAATAGTTTCAGGTATTGTTGAGGGGTGCAAGCAGGCAGGGTGTACTTTGATTGGCGGAGAAACTGCCGAAATGCCCGGTTTTTACAAACAAGGGGAATATGATCTGGCCGGATTTTGCGTAGGCATGGTGGAAGCGGATAAACTCATTGACGGCTCCACAATAGGAATTAATGACCGGATTATCGGACTTGCTTCCAGCGGTTTACACAGCAACGGTTTTTCTTTGGCCCGCAATGTTCTTCTGGAAAAAGGGAAGCTGAAAGTTGATGAAAAAGTTTCAGATCTTGCTCAAACAATAGGTTTGGAGCTTATTGAGCCGACACGAATTTACGTCAAATCTCTCTTGAATCTTTTTAAAGATTTTAATATCAAGGGATTGGTGCACATCACAGGTGGCGGATTTTATGACAATATTCCACGGATAATTCCAAAGTCGTGCCGGTGCATTATTTCCAGAAACAGTTGGGACATCCCGCCTATTTTTAAGGTCATAAAAGATATCGGTCAGGTCGATGAAAAAGAAATGTTCCGTGTTTTTAACATGGGCATTGGGATGATGATTGTTGTCGCAGAAAATGAAACCAGGGCAGTGCTTGATCGTTTAGCAAAACTTGGCGAAAAGGCCTACTCCATAGGCGTAGTTGAAAAAAGAGAAGGCAACCAGGACTTAGTTTGTTTTAGTTAAAACCTATTAGGGAATTTATGGCTGATCCATTGAAATTGGGAGTTTTGATTTCCGGGAGTGGCTCCAATCTTCAATCTATTATCGATCACATTGAAAAAGGATCGCTCAACGCCATAATTAAAATTGTCATCAGTAACAATCCCGACGCTTATGGAATTACAAGGGCCAATAAGCACTGTCTGCCGGTTCTCGTGTTAAAGCATGAAGATTTTAAAACAAGAGAAGATTTTGATCTGGAATTAATCGAAGCTCTTAAAAACAATCATGTCCAATTAGTTGTGCTAGCAGGCTTTATGCGAATTCTCACTCCCGCTTTTTTGCGGGCATTTCCTCAGAGAATTATTAATATTCACCCTGCCCTGCTCCCCGCCTTTCCGGGAACACACGTTCAAAAACAAGCCCTTGAATATGGTGTCAAATTCTCCGGCTGTACTGTTCATTTTGTTGATGAAGGAGTTGACACAGGAGCGATTATCATTCAAAGTGTTTTACCGGTGCATGATGATGATACTGAAGAAACTCTTGCTGCCAGAATATTGAAAGAAGAACATCGGATTTACCCGCAGGCAATTCAATTTTATGCGGATGGAAAAATTCAAATAGATGGACGTAAGGTTAGGATTAAGTCTGCAAATAAACCTTCAATTCCTGCTTTGCATAACCCGCCTTTGGCTGGTGATTGTGAAACTCCAATTCCGAAAGCAAAGCGTAGCGGAATTGGTAAGTTGAACAATCCCGCAAAGCGGAGGGTTTGATACCCCAAAGCTTGCTTTGGGGTTCATACCCGTGATTGAAAATATTTAGACTTGCATACGAGGTAATAAATTAAATGATTTACGATCTGATAGTCATAGGCGATGATCTTTCAGCGCATGTTTCCGCTGCCGTTGCTGCTCATTACGGTCTGAGTACCGCTCTTATCGCGGAAAGCGGACTGGGGGATACATTCATTAACGGCGATTTTGTTTTTAACATAGATCCTACACCAATAACCGGAATGGGAACCAATCAAACCCTTCTTGCTCTCTTAGCAGAACTGGATATTGAGCCTATTGAAAGGGACAGTTTTTTGCTTAATCCCGCGTATCAAGTAATATTACCGACGCACCGGGTGGAATTTTTCAGTGATAAAGAATCTCTGGTTAAAGAGATGACAAGAGAGTTTCCCGAATTAGAAATTGAAATAAATAAATTCTACGATTCTACAATGAAATATTCGGCAGTTTTCAGTCAATGGTTGTGCAAACATCCTTTTGTCCAAATCCATAGCATAAGGGACTTTGGCAATTACCTTAAAATAGTACCAACTTTAATAGGACACAAACTCAAAACAAAAAAATTTAAAAGAATTCTGCTTAACAATCCTTCATTTAAAAAAGTGTGGGAGGCTCAACACGCATTGCTTTCCTTCGGCGCTTATAATAAATATTCTTTTTACTCCAGTTTCCTTTACAGCGCGCCATTGCGGGGAATTTTCTATTTTGAGCAAGGGAAACAAATTATTTTTAACTCTCTGATCAAAAAAATTGAATCAACCGATGGCATATATATTAGTCAATGCGAAATATCAGCAATTGATAAAGGCAGATTAATTACTGTTGATGTTACAAGTAAAGATGGCGTTACTAATAAAATTACAGCTAAAAAAATGATTGTCAGCTCAAAGTGGAACGGGATATCAATATTAACCGGAACCAACAAGAAAATTAATATAGCAGATTGGTTTAGGCCGGTTAAGATTGCTTTTTACCCATTTACCATTCATTTGGGCGTTTCTAAGAAATGTTTTCCGGAAAGGACCGCGCAGCACATTGCTGTGGTAACGGATGTCAACAAAGATATCTACGATAATAACAATCTGATTATATTGCAGTTGAATATTCCACAACAAAATGATGGAGCATCAGCCGATAAAATACCCATGACGGCGACTGTCTTTCTACCGGTCAACGATGAAATGTGGACAAGAGAAAACCTGAAGGCACAATCAGAATCAATAATTGATCGTTTGGAATTTTTCTTGCCTTTTTTGAAAGAAAATATTGAGCTATTCGATATTGATAAATCGATTAATATCTCCAATGTGTGCAGGCAGATAGTTAATCCTAAATATCTGGTACGAAACTCCTTTTTTTCCGGTTTTGCTGCAAAGAATAATAAAACCCGTTTTAAGAACATCTATCTTTCCGGCGCATCTTTAGTGACGGATGCCGGTTTTGAAGGTGAAATTATTTCCGGTGTGAACGCCGCATCCAAAGTGCTTGTTATAGAAAAACAACCATTAAATCAGAATTGAATTCTTTGCCGATTGCTAATCTTACAGTTCATTTCATTTAAAAAATGTCTTATGTGAAAAAAGGCTTGCAAAATCCTGTCTTATAGTTTAGTAACCACTCACATTTTTTAGGAGGATTTGTTCATGTCTCGTGTTTGTGAAGTATGTGGAAAGAAACCGTCGATTGGTAACAGCGTAAGTCACGCTAATAATAAAACAAAAACAACTTGGTATCCAAATTTGCAGAAATTACGCTGCGTTGATGGAAAAACCGGTGCTATGAAGAGAGTAAAAGCTTGTACGCGTTGTATTCGTTCGGGATTTGTTACAAAAGCTACTTAATTGGCGGCAACCAGCCATAATCTTTTATGGTTTTGGCTGTTTGGTTAAGGAATAATTCCTTATTATCCTGTTCCAAATATTTTTTTGCTTGTATAAATAAATTTTTAATACCTTCATAAAATAATTTATCTTTGCTTCTGAGGCCGAATTTATCTGAATATAGACGAATTCGGCCTTCAATATTCATAATGCTTTGCATCCTCTCTTTTGTTAGATAGACACAAGCCTCTTTCATTACTGCCTTGATGTCGCCTTCCGGCAGATTATAAAGCCAGCTGATTGTAGATGTAAATTCTTCCAATTTGTTATTTACTGTAAATTTAATCGCCTCCGCCAGAAGAGAAATGGTCTCCAGAGATTCAATTTCATTGAGAATAATAAGATCATAAATCATCTCGATAATTAAATGCGAGCGGTATGCCGCATCACCATATGAGATTTCATTTTGTATTATTTTATGTATGTCTAAAATAGTATTGATCAGTGGCTTTCCCTTGATATAACAATAGCCTTGTGAATCGGGATTGAATTCTTCCTGGTAATCCAGACAAATTGATCCGAAATGAGCCAGATCATCAACCAACAAGTGAAACATAACATATGCTGATTGTGGATATTTGGCGGGTATTTCAGAAAATCTTTTTATATTATGAGTTTTATCGGAATTAATGTCTGGATGAATTGTAAGCAAATCCGGGGCTATATTATAAATATAAATGTCCAAATCTTGATTTTTTATATCTTTTTTATGTAAAACTTTCTGCAACAGATAAGTGTGCGTCAGCATTAGCATAAAAAGTTCTCCGAAGATTTATTGTGAAACTCCAATTCCGAAAGCTCCGCTTACCGGAATTGGAAAGTTGAACAATCTCGCGCAGCGGATGGTCAAAAAAAATAGCTTGCTGCGGAATCTTTTTCCAAAGCTTGCTTTGGGGTTCATACCCGTGATAATGGACAATTGATTTCTTCTATCTGCAACCGTTTTTTTAAACTTTCCAGTATGCACATCACGTCTGATACAAAATCCGGCATTATCGCAACCTGGAGTATTGCTGTCCTATTATCTAATGTTGTAACCGTTGCTAACCCCTCATATCCATCAATAATGAATTGGAAAAGTACAATATCTTTAGTTTTTATTTTGAGCCATTTATTTGTCATTGTTCACTTTTTTCGTTTACCACTATTTTTTTTAAAGTTCAAGAACCAAAGGATAAGGGGTGCAACATTCTATAAGAGCCGTAGGCTCAATTTATAACGCGACCTCCCGCGATTTACAACGCATTCAATACGTGTGACATATAATCGCGAGATTGACTCATATTGATAAACAATGTATTAAGATATAAAAATATAAGAAAGCGAATTATAAGACAGATAATGGCAAATATCAAACAGCTACCGACAACTAATTGGCAATTAAAAGAAGTCGGCAATAAAAATATTGAAAATTCTCTTATTAAAGAATTTGGCATTCATCCTATCATATCCCAACTTCTGGCCAACAGGGATATTTCGGATCTTGAAGGTGCTCATCGTTTTTTCAATCCATCACTCAATGATTTGCATAGCCCTTTTTTAATGCAGGATATGAAAAAAGGAATTACTCGATTACTTACAGCGATTCACAACAAAGAAAAAATAGTTATTTATGGTGATTATGACGCAGACGGAATTACCTCAGTAGCTATTCTGTATAAATTCATCAAAGAAATAACACCTCATATTAATTATTATATTCCAGATCGCATAACGGAAGGATACGGTTTAAAAAATCCAATTATTGATAAGTTCAAAAGTGAAAATGTTCAACTGATTATCACAGTTGATTGCGGTATTTCTGATATTGAACAAATTGCTTACGCCAACTCTATCGGAATTGATACAATTGTTTTAGATCATCACGAAATATCAGGTGATCTGCCCTCTGCTGTGGCTTCCATCAACCCAAATCGTGAGGATTGTCAATTCCCTTTTAAAGAACTTGCCGGCGTGGGCATCGCTTACAATTTTCTTATTGCCTTACGCGGCAGCTTACGCAAAGAAGGTTTTTGGAATGATGATAATTATCCAAATTTAAGAGAATACCTGGATATTGTCGCATTGGGCACAATTGGCGATATCGCCCCTCTGGTTGATGAAAATCGAATATTTGCCAAGATAGGACTGGAGATCATTACAGAAGGTAAGCGGCCGGGAATTAAGGCGCTAAAAGAAGTCAGCGGCATTGATGGTCAGGTAATTGATTCCTTTAAAGCCTCTTTTGGCCTTATCCCACGCATAAACGCAGCAGGACGCATTGCTTCCGCAATGGATGCCGTAGCACTACTTTTAACGGACAACATGGATGAGGCGCGATCTCTTGCCGAAAAACTGGACGTTTTTAACCGTCGCCGCCAGTCAATGGAAAGGAATATATTAAAAGAGATTTTAGAAAAAATAAGCAACAATCCTGATATTGAAAAAAGGCATGCGCTTGTTTTTGCCTCCGATAAATGGCACCCGGGCGTTGTCGGTATCGTGGCTTCCCGACTGGTTGATCTTTTCAGCCGTCCGGCTTTTGTCATAAGTTTAAATAATGGCGTGGGCAAGGGTTCCGGTAGAAGTATTGCCGATTTTAATATTTATAAAGCCCTTCAGCAATGCGCCCCTCTGCTTCTTGCATTTGGGGGACATTATCGTGCCGCGGGAATTTCTATCAAAGAAGAAGATATCGATGAGTTTGCCCGTCTTTTAGATGAAATTATTCAAAACACAGGACAATCTACTGAACATATATCACAAACCATTATTGATTCGGAATGTCAGCTTCATGATATTAATTTAAATTTGATCAGCCAAATCGATATGCTTGCTCCCTTTGGCAGCAAGAATCCTGAGCCTGTATTTTGCGCCCGCAACATCAAGATTTCTTCACCGACAATTGTCGGCAATAATCATCTGAAAATGCGTCTTACCAGTAATGGAATGGCTTGTGATTCCATCTGGTTTAACATGGCTAACCAGTTGAGCACTCTAAGTGGAGCCAATCTTGACGTTGTCTTTACACCGCAGATCAACCATTGGAATGGCGCGTCCGATATACAATTGAAGATGAAAGATGTAGCAATACTGCCTTAGGTTTTTAAATCTTAAATAGGAATGAGGTCGATGAATCCAGCAATTAAAGCAGCATTATTCAGCGCTCTTCTTTTACCCGGTTGGGGACAGATTTATTTAAAAAAATATAAGCGTGGAATTATGATAATACTTCCGGTTACTGCCGGAATTTTATCTATATGCTGGGCTATAGTTCAGGTAGCTATTACAATTATAAAAGCCGCACCTTTTAAGAAAGGAGCGGTTGATTTCAACATCGTTATCAATCTGACAATCAGCTCTGTTAAAGCATTAGATTTGTATTACTTGTTATTCATCTTTTTATTAATTACTTTTTTCTGGGCGTTTTCCATCATTGACGCTTATATATTGGGAAAAAAGGCAATGTCAGCCACTAATACTTCCGCCCATCAACAATCAACTTATCATCCGGCTTGATAGTACCAGTATTCAGATACTCCAATTGATCAATTCTGACCGTGCAAACCTCGCGGAAAATTGTTTTAAACTTTTCTTCCCACGCAGCAGAACCAATCTCATGTGCAATCTTTTCCACTTTTACTTTCAGGACATCGTCATTGCTAACACGGCTAACTAAAGCCTGCAGCGGCAGATTGTTGAATTTTGCCTGAATCATTTTCAACTGGCTTGGTGCTATAAACATGCCTCTTACTTTCACCGCATCCCCTATCCTTCCGGCAATTCCCGCAAGCCTGAAGGATGTCCTGCCGCACTTACACTCATCGGTAATTATTCGCGATAAATCCCCTGTTCCGAAGCGTAGCAGAAAAAATATATCGTTGAGTCTGGTGACGACAATTTCACCTAACTGCCCCGGAGCGACATTTTTGCCTGTTGCCGGATCAACAATTTCGACAATAGTTTCTTCACAAATGTGCCAGCCATTCTTCTGTGAGCATTCATAAGCCACGTCCCCTACTTCCGTTGCTCCATACATCTGATAAGTATCAATGCCGTATTCTTCTTCAAAAGAACGGCGCATGTCCGGAAACAAAGGCTCCGCCGCAAAGCATGCTTTTTTAAGATTAAAATCCTTCTTGAAATCAAAGCCCATCTCTTTTGCTTTTTCGATTATCGCTGCCAGAAAGCTGGGCGTGCCAACGTAGGCGGTAACTTTGAGGTCTTTAATCAACTGCACCTGAACCTGTGACGAAGAAGTTCCGGAAGGAACAACCGTTGCGCCAACTCTGCGCAGACCGCTGTGGAAAGTTAATCCTGCCGCCACCAGATGATATGAAAAGGCATTGAGAGCTATATCTTTGGGGCCTATGCCCGCAGCAAAAAAAGCGCGCGCCCATAAAACATCAGCTTCAGATAAATGAGGCTCATACACTGGCCCCGGTGAAGTAAAGATGCGGTCAATCTGAACATCGGGATTTTCCAGGCCTGCATAAGGAGTTTGTCGCATTTCCATTTCCACCAGTTTTTCGCGTGATGTAACCGGCAGTGATTCCAGATCTTCCCGGCATTTAATCTTCCGGGGATTAATATTATTGGCATCGAGAATCTTTTTTAATGCCGGTGATTTTTTGTACCCCAGCTTCACCATGCTGGCGAGACTCTCATCCTGCCTTGCTTTTCTCTCTTTATGACTCCACGATTCTTTTTTATCAAATGTGCGTTTCATATATTACCTTCTTTGTTGTTATAAATAATTTTTATGTCTCCAGAATGTCATCTAACGCGCGGATTATCGGCAGATGTAAGTCGACCGGTGGATTTGCTGGTTATACTTTCAGTTATTTCAGCAACTCAAATGAGTCAAAGAACTGTCTCTTTTGGGAAGTGAAAAGCATATCACTTGGAGCAACCACCATTACCTGATAAATTCTATTATTTTTTAGTACTATCTGTGCCGTAACTACTGAGTTTGGCTCAACCTTAAAAGCAAATTCACGACTGGGATATCCCTCTTTGGAAATTATGGTCTCACTCAAAAGCTTGCCTTGAACGTTATTAACTGCTCCATCTCGTGCATTGTTTAAAAGTTGATCTTGAGTTTTGCCAGTAATACCTTTGGCAGGGTAATCACCATACATAACTGCATATAGAACTTCACTATTCTTGGACATATATTGAACTAACTCTACTTTACCATCAGGAGTATTCACTATGTCCGATTCGTGGCTAGGATGAGTAGGAAAATTAACTGAAAATTGGTTGTCAGGAGATACAAACCTATTCCATTGAGTTGTTTGAATCAAAGACTTGCCAAGTTTGTTGTTGGTTTCAACCTTGTTTATTGCTATCCCAATAGTATGAAAGATAAAGAATCCAACCAACCAAAGGCCGATATGCTTCCAGTACAGATTTGATGGGCGAGTCCTTACAATGTAATAAGGGAATAGGATTGGTAGTACGAATATACCCAACGCCCACCACTTCGATATATTGCGAAATGGTGCATCTTTGAGAACCCATAAAGCAACTAACAAGCTATAAATGCCATAATATATGATCATTCTATTTGTTCTCCTTGAGTTTAACACTTAAAATACTAAACCGGTATTTTAAGCATGTTTTTGAAAATATACTTTATTTCACAAAAAAATAAAATACAAATTCGTGTTTTAAAATCAATATAAAAATTTATTTATTACTGCTCATATACCCTTTCGTTTTGAAGGATAACAGTGAGGCAAAGAGGAGAAGGCGAACTATGTTGAAAACTTTTGTTTTGCGGGCTGCTCAAAAAGGCTTAGAGGCAAGGCGCGCAAGAAGCGAGCAGCGGAGCGTACTTAAAACGTACGTGAGCAGTGAGATTAGAAGCGCAACGCAGAATATGAGCCTTTTTCAGCAGTCTGCTATAGCCAGCGCTTACGGCGTCTATAAGCCTTGACATCCTTATACGACTTGGCAATACCAGTTGCCGCCATGCCCAGGTAAAATTCTTTAACATCAGGGTTATCGGCTAAATCTTTAGATGCCCCTTCCATCATGATTTTGCCATTCTCCATGACATAAGCGTAATGGGCAACTTGCAGTGCCATATGAGCGTTTTGTTCTACAAGCACAATTGTGGTTTCATGCTCTTCATTGATTTTTTTTATGATCCGGAATATTTCCTGAACAACAAGTGGTGCCAAACCCAATGATGGTTCGTCCAGCATTAGCAGTTGCGGATGTGCCATTAAAGCTCGTCCTATAACCAGCATTTGCAGCTCGCCGCCGCTGCAGTAACCAGCTAAAGACTTTCTTCTGGCCACAAGCGCCGGGAAATAATTATAAACCATTTCCAAATCCTGTTTGTAAGGTTTACTAGGGCGTGTGGCGGTGCCTACACGAAGATTTTCTTCAATAGTAAGATATTTGAATGGCTGGCGACCTTCCAGTACCTGAATGATGCCCTGGCGGGTTATATATTCCGGCGACTGATTCTGAATGTTTTTGCCATTATAAATAACTGAGCCATCAGTTACTTCGCCGTTTTCTGGTTTGAGCAATCCCGAAATCGCCTTAAGCGTTGTAGTCTTCCCTGCCCCGTTACTGCCCAAAAGAGAGACGATATGACCCTTTTCCACACTTAAGGAAACACCTTTCAATACCTGTATAACATCTGAATATACAACAGATATATTATTTAGTTGTAGAAGTATTTCACCCATTTTTTATCCTAACTTCCTAACCCCGCTATGCGGGATAAGTACGTTTACGAATTTGCTTTTAACGAAAAGCAAAAACTATTTTACTAACCCAGCTGCGCTGGATAAGAAAATTTACGCATTTGCTTATAAAAATAGCAAATGCTAATTTTCTAATATGAAAAAGGCCAGAGCCTAAAACTGGAGCGGACTATCCGCCACAATTCTGCAAGGCCTTTTGGTTCTAATAATATGAATAACACTATCGCCAGTCCGAAAACAAACTCTCGAAGCGGTGCCATATTCAGGCCGGTGCTGGTAACAAATCCGACATTCATTAATACTCCTGTTAGGTATCTTAAGAGTTCATTAAGTAAAGTGATAAACGTCGCGCCGAAAATTGCTCCGGGAATATTGCCCATACCGCCGATGATCACCATCGCAATATACTCGACCGAGAGTCCAAGATTGAATGGTTCGCTCGTGATGCTCACCATGTAATATGCCCAAATGGCTCCGGCAAATCCGGCATAAAAAGAACTGATGCCGAAAGAGAGTAACTTATATTTAAAGATGGGAATACCCATGCCTTCGGCGGCTCGGTCGTTATCGCGTATCGCGATGAAGGCACGGCCATACTTGCTGCGCATGATGTTTACCGCAAACCATGTGGTTAAAACAAGGCTGATAAATATTAAAAAGAAAAATGCTCGATCACCGGTAACTTCCCACGAAAAGATTGTAGTTGTAGGAAGAGTAATGCCCATGGTACCTTTGGTCATGCTATCCCAGTGAATTAGAACATATTCTATAATAAATTGACCGGCCAGCGTTGCTATGGTTAAATAGAGACCTTTTAATCGCCCTGATGGTGCCCCGAAGATCATGCCTACAAGAGCAGTAATAATGCCTGCCGAAGGTATTGATAAATAAAACGGAAGGCCAAGTCTTGTGGCTAAAATAGCCGCAGCGTAAGCTCCGACGCCGAAAAAGGCGCCATGTCCCAGAGAAATTTGTCCGGTAAATCCGATAAGGATATTGAGACCAATTGCGGCTATCGCGGAAATACCGATCATGTTTAAAATGTATAACATGTAGGGACTCAAAACAAACGGCGCGACTAAAAATAGCACAGCTAAAAATAATATCAGACAAACCCGTCCAAAATCGGTTTCGAATATGTTTAATTCCTGCGAATAATTTTCGTGATAATTACCGCATGGATGAAACGAAAACTTCTTCATTAAATTCCTCTAACCCCTCTATGCGGGATAATTTCTAACATACTAAACCCTTTCAATCTCTACAAGACCGAACAATCCGTATGGTTTTATCAATAAAATAAACACTAAAACAATATAAGGCACTACGTCTCTCAATGATGGCGAGAGGTAGCCGCCGGTGAATGTTTCCAATAGGCCGATAATGATGCCGCCGATAATCGCTCCGCTGATGCTGTCCAGACCGCCTAGAATGACCACAGGGAAGACTTTCAACCCTATGGAGCTAAGATCGTGCACATTAACCCCGTTGATGATTCCCAGAACGATACCGCTCATGCTGGCAACCATCGCGGCAATGGCCCAGGAAAGGGCAAATACGCGCCGAACATTCACACCCAGAGAAAGAGCTGCTTTCTGATTATCGGCAACTGAACGCATATAGATTCCCTGCGAAGATTGCTTAAAAAACAATCCGAAAAGAACCAGAAAGATGATACTGATTACCAGTGTAGCGGTATAAACCGGCGCAATGTAGATTGCGCCAAGCTTTAGTGCAAGTGATTCGGGCAAAAAATCAGGATATGTATGCAAATTACCACCCCAGATAAGCAGAATAAGACCCTTGAACATGGCGGCAAGTCCTACCGTAAGCATTATAACAAAGATCAGTTTCTCCCCTATCAAAGGGCGCAGGAAAAATTTTTCTATGATAAAACCCAAGATAAAACAACCGATCAAAGTCAGAATAAAGGCGGCAAAAATAGGAATCTGTGCCCAGGTAATCAGCGCCAGAAAGAAGAATGCGCCGAGTGCCAGAAGCTCGCCATGGGCAAAGTTCAAAACACTGGATGATTTAAAAATCATGACAAAGCCCATTGCCGATATGCCGTAAAGAAGGCCTACGCAAACTCCATTAACTAATAATTGTAGAAAAAAATCCATAAATACATTCCTTAAATAAGGTTGATAATATTCACCGTTGTTTCTATTTCACCTACGCGTCCATCGCGGTAACGAACCTTCCCTGTTACCTGGACATTTTTTTCATTACGATACATTGCTTCAATAATCTTAATATAAAGGCCATAGACAAAACGCCTACGCACCTTGCCTGTGCGCGTGAGCTCTTCCTCATCAGCATCAAGAAGTTTATACAGAAGGATGAACCTTTTTATTTTCATCACTTCCGGAAGTTGCTCGTTTACTTTAATTACTTCTTTCAGAATCATTTCTTCAACTGCCGGTTGTTGGGCAAGATCCATATAAGTGGTATAGGGAATCATTCGATCTTCAGCCCAATTACCCACATTGCCCAAATCGATATTGATCATGGCAGTAATAAATGGACGGCTTTCGCCAAAGGTTACCGCTTCTTTAATGTAGGGACTGAACTTTAAGCGGGTTTCAATAAAATCAGGTGAAAAGGCCTCCCCGCTTTTATTGCGGATAATATCCTCTTTGCGGCCGATAATCAACAAATGGCCATCGGCGTCAATGTATCCGGCATCGCCGGTTTTCAGCCAGCCATTCTCAAAAGCATCCTGAGTGGCCTGATAATCATTGTAATAGCCGGAAAAATTAGCCGCCGATCTAACAAGCACTTCCTGATCTTCCGCTATTTTTACTTCAGACAGATGCAGGGGTTTACCCACAGTTTCGAGCTTTACTTCATTATCCGGCTGAATTTGAAATATTCCTCCCGCTTCGGTGAGACCATAACATTGTTTTAGATTCAAACCAATAGCACGAAAGAAAAGAATTACATCAGGGCTGATGGGATGCCCGCCAGTAAATGCAGAGTGAAATTTAGTGCAACCCAGACGATCGAGCAGCGGCCTGTAAACCAGGTAGGGCATTAGTTTATACAAAATATTTGTCAGTAGAGGGATGGCGGCTTTTCGGGACTGCTTCTCGACCACGGACTTACCGAGCGTCTCTGCTAAGTAAAACAATTTCTTCTTTAGCCAGCCGGCATCCGATATCTTCACCCGGATACGCGATGCCATATCTTCCCAGAAACGCGATGAAGTGATAATAATAGAAGGACCAACATCACGAAAATCTTCGAGTACCGTTTCTGCCGTTTCCGGAAAGTTCATCGTCATAGCACTTGCCAGCGCAACGCCCACCCCCCACATCTGATCAACAATCCAGGCCGGTGGAGACATTGATATCCAGTTTTCTTCGGGCTTTAGACCGGTAGCTTCTATCCACTGGAGAGCCATAGTGGTAAGATTACGATGAGATAACATTGCCATCTTGGGTATGCCGGTTGTACCTGAAGTTTGGATCATGACCGCGATATCTTCGGGGCGACCTTTGGTTATTTCATCATCAACAAAACCGGGATTTTCCAGATTATATTTTTCACCTGTTTCCAAAAGCCTTGCGTAGCTTATCAGCCAGGGATCATTTTCATAAGATGTCATTCCTGTGGGATCAATGTAAACTACTTTTTTGATTTGCGGCAGGTTATCCCGAACTTCCAGAAGCTTATCGACTTGTTCCTGGTCCTGCACTACAACAACAGGAGAGTTGATCCGTTTGATGGAATAAGATAATTCTTCTGCGATGGATGAGGTAAATAAATTAAGAGTTGTGGCGCCAAGAGCTTGTGCAGCAATTTCACAAAAAAGCCACTCCGGATTATTTTCCACGATCAGGCAGACATTTTCACCACGTTGCAGATTAAGAGCCGCAAAGCCGGCGGCGGTTTGACGAACGTAACGCAAATACTCACTCCAGCCGTATTTCTGCCAGATGCCGTATGATTTTTCCCGAACGGCAATTTTGTTATCACCATAGCCAGCTGCATTATTTACCAGAATCTGCGGCAGAGTATATTTAATTGCATCTGAGTTTTTTTGTGTCACTATAACCATCAGTCCTTGTCTTTCCTATACAGCTTCTGCATCACCAAGATATGCTCTAATAACTTCCGGATTGCTGCTTATTTCCTCTGGAGTTCCCTCCCCCAGCTTTTCGCCAAAATTTAACACCATAATACGTTTGGCGATGCTCATGACAATTGACATATCGTGTTCCACCAGGATCATGGTCAGTCCGAAGCGAGAATTCAACTCCAGTAGAAACCGAACCATATCTTCTTTTTCTTCCAGATTCATCCCGGCAAAAGGTTCATCCAAAATGAGCAGACTTGGCTCCAGCGCCAACGCTCTGCCCAGTTCAACTCTTTTCATCATTCCATAGGGTAAAGAGCCGACGGTTTTTTTCCGTATTGGCTGCATTTCCAAAAAATCAATTATTTCTTCCAGGATTTGACGATGGCGGATTTCTTCTTTTCTTACAGCTGCAGAAAACAAAAATGATTGAACAAAACTATAATGGCAGTGAATGTGCCTGGCAAGCGTCATATTGGCCAGCACCGTCATTCCCGGAAAGAGTTCGATGTTTTGAAATGTTCTGCCTATCCCCACTCCGACAAGGTCTGAAGTATGGAGATGGGTAATGTCTTTGCCATTAAAAATAATTTTCCCTTTTTGGGGATGGTAAAACCCGGTAATACAATTGAGCAAGCTGGTTTTACCAGCCCCATTGGGACCGATGATGGCCATCAATTCGCCGGTGTGCACGCTAAGATCGACATCATTTACAGCGACAACTCCGCCAAAAGCCAAATGCAAGCCTTGGATTTCCAACTCGGCTTTTTTATCTTCTTCTCGCCGGTTATTCATTATCGATGGCCGGCCGCGAAAGGCTTTCATTGCTGAAACTCCAATTCCAAAAGTGCAAATAACCTGAATACCCTTAAGGGCACTATAGTGTCACCCTGAGGTCATGTCCAACATAGCGGAATTGGTAAGTTGAACAATCCCGCAAAGCGGAGGGTATGATACCACAAAGCTTGCTTTGGGGTTCATATCCGTGATTAAAATCCTTTTAACTATTTAGTGAGCATTTTAATCTTATCTTTGCCCGGAACATAAAAATTAGTCAGCGGTACAAAGGTTCCATCTTCTTTAACTTTGACCATGCGGGCAGTAAATGACGCTCCGTGATCATCTTTGGTATAGGTAATCTTGGGTACTAATCCGCCAAAGTCTTCATTTTTAAATGATTCCATTGCTGCATTAATTGTTTCCGGATTAATAACTTTATTTTTTTCATAGGCGCGAATAAATGCGCGCTCCATAATAACTCCTACAACCACGCCTTCCCAGTAAGCGGCATCAAATTTATCAACTGTTTTATAACGCTTCCACAGTTCCTTCATTACAACCATTCCTTTGGACTTATCAGATGGTAATCCGCCGGGAAATTGAATGACAAGCCTGTCACGAATCAGGCCTGCTCCCATTTTGAAGAAATCAGGATCGGTTGATGTCCATGTTCCCAGAAACACAGGGCTGTAATTTATACGGTCAGCACTCTTGAACGCACTAATTATTGTCGAAGGCAGCATTTGTATAAAAACATAATCCACACCGGCTTTTTGCAGACGCAATAATTCGGTGTTTAAATCAACAGTCTTGGGTGGAAATTCTTCAATAGCAACAAGGTTGATTTTCAGCTTTTCGGCATATTGCTTGCTGGGTTCATGAATTGATCTTCCATAAGCGTTATTATAAGTCAGCAGACCGACTTTTGGTACATCTTTACCTTTGTGAATTGCCTTTATATATTCGAATACTGCATAACAATCCATTTTGTAGCTGCCAAAAGGCAGATACATATAATCAACAGGCTTTTCCAGTAATTCCCAGCTGGTGGAGTAATTGATAGTTGGTATTTTATATTTTTGAACTATCGGTTTTGCCGCAAGGCCTTCACCGGCACCCCATGTAGCGATAATATCGACTTTATCCTGCAAGGCGAATTTTTGAACTGCGGCCTGAGCTTCCGGTACTTTATAGGCGGTATCCACGGAGATCATTTCAATTTTGTTACCGTACACTCCCCCTTTAACCTCGTTAACATAGCGGAAGTAATCGCGTTGCCCTTTTTCATGAAACTTACCCCAACTTGATGCCGGTCCGGTCAAGTTTATTGCTGCCCCAACTTTAATTGCCTTTGCCTGAACATTGAAAACACCGGAACATAAAAATACTGCTGCTAAAATTGCTGCCAAGACAGCATTTTTTATTTTCATTCTCCCCTCCCCTTTTACAGATTTAAATTTATTAGTAAGCTAATGGCAAAAAAAAACCGTGAGCAATTATGTATCTGCCCACGGTTCATTTCCCTTTACAACTGGTCATGATCCTCTCAGGCAGACCTTGAAGCTAATAAAGCTAAAAAAGAAGAAAAAGTCAGCCTGTTTAAAACACATTTTTTTCAACATCATTACCTGCCCCTCTTGCGTTGGGATATAGGCAAATAGTCGGAAAAAGTCAAGAAAAAAGTCAAGACTGTAGTTTAAATTTCTTGACTCATATGCACCATTTTCGTATAGATAGACCATAAGATGTAGTATTTTTATCAAGAAGCATCTAATCATTATCAAGCAAACAGCCTGTCAGGAAGTGAATATGAATCAGCGTTTCACAGATTTAATCCAAGCCGCCATAAAACAAAGGCTTTCCGATCTTCACGTTACAGGGGGGTTTCCATTAATTTTTCGCAGAGATGGCGTTATCCATTTCGATAAAAATATCAAATGGTCTCACACGGAAATAGACGCTATGGTCAAAGAAATGTTGAGTGAAAGGCAATTACAGACTCTCAGGAAAAGATGGTCGGTCGATTTTGCTCTATCTTTTAATCATGTGCGGGTGCGTATCAATGCTTTCTATACAACTCGTGGGTTGAGCCTTGCTATCCGCCTGCTTCCGGAAACTATTCCTGATCTAATTTCTCTCAATCTGCATCCGTCGCTTAGCCAGATCGTTGAAATTCAATCCGGTCTCATACTGGTTTGTGGAAGTACCGGTTCCGGTAAATCAACAACTGTCGCGGCAATTATCGAGGAAATCAATCGCACAAGGGCCTCGCACATTATCACAATAGAAGATCCTATTGAATACAGATTTAAACCGAAGAAATCTTTTATTGAGCAACGTGAAGTCGGTATCCACGTCCCTTCATTCAACCAGGGGCTGTTGGACGTTCTGAGAGAAGATCCCGATGTAATATTCGTAGGAGAATTAAGAGAACCGGATACAATTCGACTAACTCTAAATGCCGCTGAATCCGGGCATCTCGTTTTTGCCACGGTACACGCCACCGACGCGGAAGATGCGGTTTATCGGATAAACAACTGCGTTACCGGTGAAAATCAAGATGTAATACGCTATCAGTTTGCCTCAACTATTTCCTGGCTTATTGTTCAGCAATTGACTCATATTAAAAGAGTAGGTTTCCGTGTGCCGATTCTTTCCATTTTAAAGGGGACACCATCGGTTCAAAGCAGCATTCGAGAAAACAAGCTTACACAGTTAGAAACGGTTATGCTTACAAACAGAAATGAGGGAATGTACACGATGAACCTTTATGAAAAAGAATTTATCAATGAACGCTCCTCATTTATACCTCCAAACAAGAGCTTTGGTATGGGGGCGGATTCCTCCAAGGAAAAAGATTTCGTTTCGTCTCTTATAGACCCCAACGCTGTTCAGGATGTAATTTACATGTCCTCTATAGATGATGCCTTAAAAACCGAAAACTCCTCTAAATTAACCGTTAGTCCAGATGATGAACAACATTATGTAATCCTGGAAGATCATGACATGGATCTCAAAGATCTTCTTGCCCAGTATGATGAATCAAAAGAAGAAATAATCGAAAAACCGTACCGGAAAAAATAAGTGCTTAAAATAATTATTGATTGTTTTATTCAACGCCCAGCTTATCGATACGGTAACGCAGGGAATCAAAAGTCACATGCAGCAGTTCGGCAGCTTTGGTTTTTGAACCTTTTACTTTCGTAAGAGTTTTCTCGATGATTCTTCTTTCTATTTTTTCCATCTCCGCGTTTAGATCGATTCCCTTATCCGTTATTTCGATATCAAAAATGGGCATGGCTGCAACATTGGCTGATATTACCAGGTTTTCCGGCAATATTATATTAGAAGTTTCCATTGCCACGCCGCGCTCAATAATATTTTCCAACTCACGAATGTTTCCAGGAAATGCGTATTGCATGAGCAATTCCATCGCATAAACTGAAATCATTCGAACTTCTTTGCCAAATTCGCGCGCGTATTTTTCAACAAAATGCCTGGTTAATAGTGGTATATCCTCTTTTCGTTCTCGAAGCGGTGGCATATTAATCGGAATTACATTGAGGCGAAAATATAAATCTTCACGAAAGCTTCCCTTTTTGACTCTTTCGGAAAGATTTTGGTTGGTAGCGGAAATTATCCTTACATCAACTTTAATATCTTCCGATCCGCCGATCCGCCGAAATGTTCTTTCCTGCACAACACGCAGAAGCTTTACTTGCAGTACCGGAGGTAATTCCCCGATTTCATCGAGAAATACAGTACCTCCTTTCGCCATTTCAAAAAGTCCCGCTCTATCAGCATAAGCGCCGGTGAAAGACCCTTTCATGTAGCCAAAAAGCTCGCTTTCAAGCAGATTCTCAGGAATTCCACCGCTGTTAATAGCCATAAATGGCATTTTGGAACGTGACGAGTTTTCATGAATGGCACGTGCCACAAGTTCTTTTCCTGTGCCGCTTTCACCTAAAATCAAAATATTAGCCGGAGTATCGGCAACTTTTCTAATAGTTGCAACAACTTTTTGCATCTCTCTGCTTATACCAATCATGCCACAAAATGTCGATTGACCCACCGCCTCATCTTTAACATTTTGTTTTTCATTTCCCAGCCCCTTTTTCAGCAAAGCCGCGCGTACAACTTTCTTGAGATCCTCAATGTTACCGCCTTTTTCAACGTAGTCATAAGCCCCTTCTTTCATCGCGTTTACCGCTGTCTCTCCTGAGGCATAAGCTGTAATTAGAATTACTATTGTTTCCGGTTTCTGGTCTTTGATTATTTTAAGAAATTCAATACCATCAATTTTGGGCATTCTTAAGTCTGTAATGACAAGATCAAAATCGATCTTGCGGCAAAGGGTTATTGCTTTTGAAGGCTCATCGGCGGTGGTTACATCATAACCTTCTTTTGTTAGCATTATTTCCATGAATTCCCGCATGCCCTGATCGTCATCAACAACCAGAATTTTCGCCATAATCTCACCTCTTCCTAGAAATACACTATACTGCTATTTTGTTTATGTTCATCTTTTTTCCCGGGCAACTCGACAATAAATGTTGTGCCTTTATTTATAACGCTTTCAACTTTAATCTTTCCGTAGTAACCATCAACAAAACGACTTACTATTGCCAATCCTAAACCGGTTCCTTTTTCTTTATTTGTAAAAAATGGTTCGAATATTTTATTTAAATCATTATCCTCAATTCCGCAGCCGCTATCTTTAACTATAATTTCGACAGAATCTTCCTGATCACTAAGTTTGTGCTTTTTGATTTCAACGGATAAATCTCCACCGTCTTTCATGGCTTGAATAGCGTTGATTACAAGATTATAAATAATCTGCCTGACCTGTTCTCTGTTAGCAAATATCATAACTTCTTCTTCAAAAACTTTTGCAATTCTTATCGTATTTAACCAGTCATTGGATAATTTAATATTTTCGAGAACTTCCTCGGCAACTTTATTGATATCCACTAATTCTCTGGATATGGGTATAGGACAAGCAAGCAAAAGAAAATCACGTACGAAGTTATCTAATTGATCTTTGCCACGCAATATTATATTCATCAGGCGTTTATCGGTTTCTTCTAAATTCAGTCCTTGTTGTAAAAGTTGAATTGAGCCTGTTATTGAAGCCAGCGGATTTCTCATTTCATGAGCCAGACCCGCCGCCATTTCACCAATCAAGGCCAGTCTCTTGCTCTTTTCCAGATTTTCCTCCATTTGCTTTATTTCAGTCAGATTTTGAAAAATTAAAATATTGCCTATTTGTTTATCACGTTTATCTTTCAATGGTGATGTGGAGCAACCCAGATTAATCTTATTATTTTTTTCTCCAGTTATTATAACTTCCTTTCTGCTTCGAATTTGATCATTAACATTTACTTCCGAAAAAAAAGGAGCGAGTTCCGGAAAAACATCTTCGATCTGGCGATTTTCTATTTTTTTAAGTGGAAATCCGGTAATCTCTTTTGCTGCCCTGTTAAATGTTTTAATTCTACCATGTAAATTAATTGTCATCACGCCTGTATCGACAGATTCAATTATACTTCGAAACAGCAGATCAAGCTGATCAAATTCTGATTCTTTTTCAGCAAGTAAATATCTGGTCTTTCTTTCCTGTTCTACGACTATACTCGACACAAAGGCTAAAACATAAAACGATATTATATGAACCAGGATTCGAACAAATACGTCACCGGCACTAAGATTGTAATTACGTTCTAAATAAGAAATTGATGGTAATAGTTTAAAAAATTCAAGATCCAAAAGTAAACCATAAGAAATGCTGGCTGCCGAGGCAACAATAAAACCACCTTTGCGTCCCAAAAAAATGACTGAATAAATTATAACTAATGTATAAATAACTGAATAATCACTCTTAACACTACCGGTAAGGTAAACAAGTAATGTTATCAATATTAAATCTACTGCCAGTTGCAGGTAGATATTAAACCTTAAATTATCTATATATTTCAACATTAAGTAGTAAATAATAGAAAATATGTACGTTAAAGCAATGATAAAACAAAGAAAGTAGAAAACATTTTGTGAAATAGGAAAATCTGAACTTTTAATTGCAATAAAAATAGCCAACCCCAGAAACAGGGTGATGATGATAATTCTGAATATTATCAGAAGGCGCAAGGACTTTTCATTTTTATCTTCGTTTTCGGATTCGTTATACATGATATGCAATATTTCCTTTTTTAGTTATAATCGATTTGGTAACATGTTATAATATTTTAAAAGATTTGGCTAATGAATTTGCTTATTCCAATCAGGTATCAGAGATTAAGAAGTGATTAATTATTGCATAATACCCAGTAAGGGTGAATTCCAGTTCAAAGTGCACCACATTTAGCTAAAGAAAAGACCTCATGGGGAGTCTGGTAGTTGAGGCACTTTCGTGGTCGATTATTAAGTTTATTGACGACAAAAGCAACTTCTTTTTCAGAAATATTGTTTAGAT
>JANXZU010000082.1 GCA_025355345.1 Syntrophaceae bacterium | reverse complement strand
GCAAGTTGTAATGAGACCCAAACTTCAGAAACAAAGTACGTCACCTAAAGGTCATCTTCGACTGAAGTTTCTGGTCGAATTATGCCGCGCAGAGGCGGTTAACGATCCCGCGCAGCGGAGGGTGCCATATTCCGCAGCTTGCTTTGGAAACATACCCGTGATTATCCGGCAAGCATCTTTTTGAGCAAGTCATTAACCAGTTGCGGATTTGCTTTTCCCTGCGTCGCTTTCATTGCCTGACCGACAAAAAAGCCGAAAAGTTTTTCCTTCCCGCCGCGATAATCCGCAACCTGTCCGGGATTGGATTCAATAATAGCAGTAAGAGTTTTTATTAACTCCCCTTCATCGGTAATCTGCACCAGGCCTTTTTCTTCAATGATCTTCTGCGGCGAAAGGCCTGTTTTATACATGTCGGGAATGATGTCTTTGGCCATTTTACCGCTGATTTTGCCTGCCTCAATCAGGCTGATCATGTCGGCAAGCGCCACCGCTGTAATGGGGCACTTCCGGATATCGCGCTTATCTTCGTTGAGAAATCTTAATACATCTCCCATCACCCAATTGCTGGCCTGTTTCGGCTTACCGCAAAGTTTGACGACTTCTTCATAATACTGAGAAAGAGCCTTATCGGCAGTAAGAACGCCCGCGTCATATTCTGGAATCTGGTAATCTTTAATAAATCTCTCCCGCTTGGCCAAAGGTAATTCCGGCAGTTCGCGGCGGATTTTTTCCACCCAGGCATCATCAACCAGAATCGGCACTAAATCGGGATCGGGAAAATAGCGGTAATCGTGAGCTTCTTCCTTGCTGCGCATGGAAATGCTGACGCCCGAAGCATCGTCCCAAAGGCGCGTTTCCTGTACAACCTTACCGCCGCATTCAACAAGATACTGCTGCCGTTTAATTTCATACTCCAGTGCCCGCTGCACGTTGCGAAACGAATTCATGTTCTTTAGTTCCGCGCGGGTGCCATATTCCTTCTGCCCCATGGGACGGATAGATACATTGGCATCACAGCGGAAGGACCCTTCTTCCATATTGCCATCACAAATTTCCAGATACACCAGAATTTCATGCAGGCGTTTTAAATAGTCAGCCGCTTCCGAAGGAGATCGCATATCCGGCTCACTGACGATTTCAATGAGTGGAACGCCGGCCCGGTTTAAATCAACATAACTCACCGGATTATGCTCATCATGCATGAGCTTTCCCGCGTCTTCTTCCATATGAATACGGGTCAAGCCGATTTTCTTTTGCGCTCCATCCACATCCAGAAAGATATAACCATGCTCGGAAAGCGGATAAGCAAATTGCGAAATCTGGTAACCCTTGGGCAGATCAGGATAGAAATAATTTTTACGCGCAAAGCTGCACGATTTGTTAATTACACAATTTGTCGCCAGAGACATCTTCATGGCGAACTCTACAACTTTTTTATTCAAAACCGGCAGAACCCCCGGCAGCCCTAAACAAACAGGGCAAGTATGGCTGTTGGGCGCCCCCCCGAATTTTGTGGAGCAACCGCAAAATATTTTCGTATCCGTTAAAAGCTGGGCATGAACTTCCAGCCCGATGACTGTTTCAAACTCCATTATAGCTTCGGTCTCCTTTTTTCAATTTGCGCGTTTTTTTCGTAAGCTGAGGCAATTTGAATTAATTTCCCCTCTTCCAGATGACCAGCCAAAAACTGCACGCCCATCGGCAGACCGGCAGCGGTAAAGCCGCATGGCACGGAGATTCCCGGAATCCCCGCCAGATTAGTCGAGATCGTGAAAATATCAGACAGATACATTTGCAGCGGATCGTCTGTTTTCTCGCCGATTTTAAATGCTGGCGTCGGCGTTGTCGGCGTGAGGATCACATCGCATTTTTTCCAGGCCTCTTCAAAGTCCTTTTTGATTAAAGCTCGTACCTGGGAGGCTTTGCCGTAATACGCGTCGTAGTAACCGGCGGATAAGGCGTAAGTGCCGATCATGATGCGGCGTTTAACTTCCGCGCCGAATCCATGCATGCGAGTCTTTTTATACATCTCCAGCAAGTCGCGTGCATCTGAAGTTCGGAAACCACACTTGACACCGTCATAGCGCGCCAGATTGGAGCTGGCTTCCGCCGGTGCGATAATGTAATAAACCGCCAGGCAATACTGCGTGTGCGGCAAAGAAATTTCTACACACTTGCCGCCGCATTTTTCAATCACGCCAATGGCTTTTTGGATTGCCGCGTTTACTTCCGGATCAATACCTTCAATAAAATATTCTTTGGGAATACCGATTTTCCAACCCTTTATATCGCGACCGATAAACTGGCAATAGTCGGGTACTTCCGCTTGCACGGATGTTGATTCTTTCGTATCAAAACCTGCCAGCACATTCATCATGATGGCACAATCTTCCACATCCTTGGTAAACGGCCCGATCTGATCAAGTGAGGATGCAAAAGCAATCAACCCGAAACGCGAAACGCGTCCGTATGTGGGCTTCAGGCCGACAACGCCGCAAAGAGCTGCCGGTTGGCGGATGGAGCCGCCGGTATCCGAGCCAATCGATGCTATACATTCATCGGCGGCAACAGCTGTTGCCGAACCGCCGCTGGAACCGCCGGGGATACGTTCCAAATCCCACGGATTGCGCGTCGGACCGAAATATGACGTTTCCGTAGATGATCCCATGGCAAACTCATCCATGTTGGCTTTGCCGACAAACACAGCTCCGGCATCCCGAAGCTTTTCTACGACTGTGGCATCGTAAGGCGGAATAAAATTATGCAGGATATGCGAACCGCATGTAGTTGGAATACCCTTAGTGCAGACGATGTCTTTGAGAGCGATAGGGATACCGGTTAAGGGTTTTATCTGCCCCTTTTTAATATTCTCGTCGGCAATGGCTGCGGCAACCAGCGCCTCATCTTTGAGAAGGCGGATATAGGAATGCACCCGCTCTTCCACCGCGTCAATCCGCTGAAAGACAGACTCGGTGATTTTCACCGCCGACGTTTCGCCATTTTTAATCTTTTCTTGTAACTCGTGAATTGTTAACTGATTCAGTTCCATAAATTCCTCAATCTATTACTTTAGGTACGCGAAAGAACTCCCCCCGCCCGTCCGGCGCATTAGCCAGAGACTTATCTGTTCCAATCGAATCTATTATCTTATCCTCGCGAAAAGCATTCGTAACAGCAATAGCGTGGCTCATCGGTGCTACACCCGTTGTATCAAGCTCATTGAGCTTGTCGATGTAGCCCAAAATATCATTAAGCTGCGCGGTGAACTTTTCTGTTTCGTTATCCGTTATTTCCAGCCGCGCCAGTCGCGCCACATATTCAACTTCCTTACTGCTAAGTTTCAATTGTGTTCCTCCTTATACCAATCAGGTATCAGACATTAATAAATTTATTGATTCTGTATAATACCAAGTAAGCTTTCAAAAATTCAAACCTTAATTTTTGAAAGCAACTTGGGATTAAAGTGTCTTCCAAAAAGGTTTAATTGTGGAAACAATCTGCCGAATGAGCCGATCAGTTCCTTCATCAGCATCCCTCTCCAGCAAAGCTAACCTTTCTGAGGAAACATGATTTTCATCCAGCATCTCTTCCAGAACTCTTTTTGCTGATTTAGCCAAACCGGCAACATCATAGCCGCCTTCCAGTACAGCCACAAAACGGCCATTGCAGCAAATATCTGCAATATTGAGCAATATTCGCGTCAAGGCTCCAAAGCCATCCGGGGTTATCAGCATACTGCCCAGAGGATCCTTAAAATATGCATCAAAACCGGCAGATAAAAGTACCAATTCCGGTTTATACTCCAAAGCAACCGGTTCTAAAATTCTGCGGAATACTTTTACTAAGGACGCGTCTGCCGTACCTGCATGCATGGTAGCGTTGATCGTGTAACCTTCACCTTTACCCTGACCAATTTCCTGCAGGCTTCCCGTGCCGGGATAGTGCGGATACTGATGAGCGGAAAAATATAAGACCCGAGGATCCCTGTAAAAAATACTCTGAGTACCATTGCCGTGGTGCAAATCCCAATCGACAATCATAACTCTTTTCAGTCCGTGCTTCAAAATTGCGTGCATCGCTGCTATGGCCACATTATTAAAAACACAAAATCCCGCCGCGTTCTCTTTTCCGGCGTGATGGCCGGGGGGGCGGACAAAAGCAAAAGCATTGTCCACAGTGCCATCTAGTACCTGATCAACGGCGTTGCACACGCCACCTACAGCAAGTTTAGCCACGGAGTATGTATCGGGGCTGGTTATCGTATCGGGATCAAGCGTAACACCATCTTTACCATCAGTACTGGCAATAAATTCAATGTAGGAAGGTGAATGAACAATGGCTATTTCATCATGTGTTGCTTCTCGCGCGTCGATTTGTGTGAACTTCCAGGACATTGCCGGATTATCCAGCATATCGTAAATCCCCGCCAATCTCTCCGGGCTTTCCGGATGGCAGAAACCGGCCGAATGCAACAAGTAACGTCTATCTTCGACAATGCCTGTTTTCCTTAGCATGCGCCTTCTCCTTCCCTGATTTCTATAAGCGAAATAGAATAGTACGTCGTTTACCACAAATGGTTTTAAAGCGCAAAATATTTCCCCGAATTATAATACCAAGTTGCTTTCAAAAAATACAAATCTTAATATTTGACAGCTACCTGGTATTAAATAGATAATAAGGAATATGTATTAAGCTAGGTTCTTCTGCTATTTTAGAAATATTATTTGGTTCATTCGTTTGTTAAGTATATCTTCCTGCTATACGTAACAAAAGACGGTAAATAGGATCAGCAGTAGGTGGGCATTATGTCCGTGGTTTCAATTCTTTATTAAGAAGATTATGGAATACTTCAATTGGCTGAGCTCCAACTATTTTAAATTTGTCCTCTATAATAAATAGTGGAATACCAGTTAAGCCCAGCAATTGCCCTTCCTTTCTGGTTTCATCTAAACGGTATACATAGCGGCCATCCAGGATGGCAGTGCGTGTTTCTTTTTCATCAAGGCCGCTTTTTCCGGCAACGGCGACAATTACATCAGGATTGCCAATATCCAGTCCCTCCGTAAAATAGGCATGAAACATGTTCTCATGAAAAGTATCATACATGCCCTGATCACGGGCAAATTCGCTGGCCATGAGCGCCAATCTGGAATTGGAAAGGAGTTTCAGGTTACTAAAGAAAACACCGACTTCCTGGCCGCGAGCGCGCAATTGCTCGTAAAACGAAGAGAGGTCATAGCCCTTGAATCTCTCGGAGAGCAACATTCCCGCTAGTGGCGTTTCCGGATGAAGCTCGTAACTCACCCATGTATCTTCAATTGGATATTCTTTTTTTAATTGGTCGACAATGCCCTTGCCGATATAGCAGAAGGGTCAGATATAATCGGAAAATATTTTGAAGTTAATCATCATTCTATAAACCTTCTATTGTAAAGATCAGCACGCAACCTGACAATCTATAGGTCACACGAGCACAAGCGGGAATCACGAAAAGCACGGTAAAAAATTAAGCACACTCGCTGTAGCCGCAGATACGGCAAACAGCGCAACCACCTTCATGTTCAACAATTCCGCCGCAATCGGGGCAGGCACCTTTGAAAAAGGCACGCTTTTCGTTAGCCGGGCCGTCGCCATTTGCCGCCATGTGTGAGGCAATGGCCCGTGCTACCGCGTCGGCACAAGACAGAATCTTATTTTCGCCAAAGCCTGAGGGCGAATGGCAGGAGATCCCCTGAAGCTGTTTGATGACCTGGCGAGCCTGGATGCCGCTGCGCCAGGCGAGCGATACCATGCGTCCGATTGCTTCGCTCTGTGATGCCGCGCACCCGCCGGCTTTTCCCATTGTGGTAAAAAGTTCAAAAAGCCCCGTACTGTCCTCGTTAACAGTTACGTAAAGCGGGCCGCATCCTGTCTGCATCTGGTATGTCCAACCTTTGAGTAGGTTCGGCCTCTCACGCTTAACGGCAGGTTTTCTCCGATCAATATTTGGCGGCGCTCCTTTTTCTTCTTTTTTACCTATGGTCAGCACCTGCTGATCTCTTGAGCCATCGCGATAAATTGTCACGCCTTTGCAGTCCATCTGATAGGCAAGCTCATAAACTTTGGCCACATCCTGAATAGTTGCCCCATTGGTAAAATTGACGGTTTTACTGACAGCGTTATCGGTGTGCTTCTGAAACGCGGCCTGCATTCTAATATGCATCTCCGGTGAGATATCATGCGCGGTGACAAAATATTTGCGGATATCTTCCGGGATTTCAGCGATATCATGAATGGTTCCGTGTTCGGCAATGCGCTTCATCAACTCCGGCGAGTAAAATCCCCTTTCCCTGGCTATGGCTTCAAAATGCGGATGCACTTCCACAAGGATGTCATTATCCATAACCTGCCGGACATAAGAAACGGCGAAGAGTGGTTCTACCCCAGATGATGAATTGGCCATAATTGAAATTGTTCCGGTAGGAGCGATGGTTGTTACAGTGGCGTTGCGCAGAAACGGCTGGCCCTTTTTATCATAGGTAGAACCTTTGAAATTAGGGAAAGGACCGCGCTTTTTGGCAAGCTCCTGAGAGGCTCCATGTCCCTGTTCATTGATGAATTGCATTACTTTCTGAGCAAGCTCAATGGCTTCGTCAGTATTATACGGGATGCCCAACAGGATAAGCATATCCGCCCATCCCATAACGCCCAGCCCAATTTTGCGATTAGCCAAAGTCATTTGAGCAATTTGAGGAAGAGGATATTTATTGGCCTCTACAACGTTATCCAGAAAATGAACGGCCAGGTGGATAACTTCTTTGAGTCTTGCCCAGTCAACTTTGCCATCTTTAACCATTTTGCTAAGATTGATGGAGCCCAGATTGCAGGATTCATAGGGTAGCAGGGGCTGTTCGCCGCAGGGGTTTGTTGATTCTATCTCGCCAACATGCGGGGTGGGATTGTCGCGGTTGAGCCTGTCTAGAAAGACAATGCCCGGCTCGCCGTTTTCCCAAGCCTGAGTAATTATCCGGTTGAAAACCTTACGCGCGTTGATGTTTCCGGCAATCTGCTTATCACGCGGGTTGATGATGTCATAATTCTCATCTTTTTCTACGGCCTTCATGAAGGCTTCGGTCAGACCCACGGATATGTTGAAGTTGTTCAATTGTTTTTTATCGGCCTTGCACATGATGAAATCCATGATGTCCGGATGGTCAACACGCAAAATACCCATATTGGCGCCGCGTCTTGTGCCGCCCTGCTTAATCGTTTCGGTAGCTACATCAAAAACACGCATGAAAGAGATCGGCCCGCTGGAAATACCGGTGGTAGTTAAGACTACATCGTTGGCGGGACGCAGACGGGAAAAAGAAAACCCGGTACCGCCGCCGGATTTGTGAATCAGCGCGGTAAACTTAACGGCATCGAATATTTCTTCCATGGAATCGCCTACGGGCAAAACAAAGCAAGCGGATAACTGACCAAGTTCGCGCCCGGCGTTCATTAAGGTGGGGGAATTGGGTAGAAATTCCAGGCTCGCCATCATATTGTAAAAATCCTGCGCAGTTTGTGTGGTGTCAGTTTTTTCATTGAATTTTTTATCGGCAGCGGAAATAGTATCGGCAACACGCCTGAACATCTGGGTCGGAGTCTCCAGAATTTTTCCTTCCTTGTCACGTTTGAGATAACGTCGCTCCAAAACTGTGATGGCGTTTTTCGTTAAATTCGGGACAATCGGTGCGTAAGCCTTGTTTTCCATTGATTTTGCTCCTGAGGTTTTGATTATAATTAGTACAACATGTGGTGTGTGTTTTTCTATTAACTACAACATCTAGACTTTGTCAATAGTGGAAAACATTTTTGTGAAAATAAATAAGAATTTTTTTTGAGATTTTTTTGACTGATTCAGATTTAAGGTTGATTGTCTATAAAATCATAGATTTCCTGTTGTGTGCATACTTCATAGTATTTTTTCGATGTTTCGCCGATGACATCCATAGTTTCCGGTTTGACTTCATAAATTGTGGCTTCCCGGATAGCAAGCCGCTGATAATTTCCGGTCAATGTAGGGACTTTTCCTTTATAGATCTTCGCATTATCATTTATATTTACCGGGTAGTTGACCGCCGTAAGATTGATTTCACTTGTCAGTTTGGTAAAGCCATCAATGCTGAGTTCAATTCCGTTGACATTATAACGCAGCGAAAAATCGTCTGCTGTGTCTGTGATTTCCTCTTCTGCAGCATTTTTAAATACATATAAATTGAAAAGACGATTTTGATCTTTAAATCGTTTCCGCAGTTTTTTATCGCAGCTGGAAAGCCTATCTGCCATATTAATGGCCGGTGAAATCATAATCTTGGAATCGCCATCAAAAAGATAAGCCGGGGGGCCAGCGCTTGCGCATATACCAATTCCCAGTTCGAGTATGGGCAGATTATTTTCCTTGTTTTTTACATTATAGCGCTGAACAATTTGCAGTATTCGAATTGCCAGTCCGCATGCCCGCGCGACACTATAAGAGCCCTGCGGGGAGTCTTGGCTTTCAAAGATGGATAGAATAATCGCATCTCCCTCAATAAACACTTTGGCAGCATCATATTCGAAAAGAATAGCAGAGATTGGATCGAAAAAATTAAGACTGAAATATGATGCCGGATTAAGTCCCCTTGTCCTCATTATATGATTGATATCCATCGAGCCGCGGATGTCCGCTTTCATGATAACGTGATTACTAACAGGGCTTTCTTCCCTGCCACGCTCCGCAGGAATCAGAAACTCAAAAAGTGACCGGTTACCCCGCGATAGTAAAATGATCTTTTCTTCCGTTACCAGACTGATGGAGTCCATAGCCTCCCGAAGAATCCGGCAATTATATAAAGCCCGGTGATAGCGGGAAATTTGTTTTAGAAACATCAATAAATACTGTTTTTTTTCCTTTATTGTACAGCCTCTAATCCGTTTGACGGTTTGCTGAAGGGGTGTGAGAGTTAAGGCTTTGCCATGAAGAGATGTCCGGCGTTTCAACTGCCGGGTTATAGATTTTCTTGACCAGAAATCAACCAGGAATTCTCTTATTTGCCTTGGCGCAAGAGGTGGACAGTAGTTACCATATACTGATTTCATTTCAAAAGCGGCGACAATCTGCCGCAGCAGATGTGATTTTGAAAATTTACGATAAAAAAGATTAAGCAACTTCTGCTGAATTCCTGTTTGTTCTTTAAGTTTGAGAAGAACATCTTGTGAATAATTTGCCGCTTTGGCTCTTACGTACTGTTCCTGCGAATCGAAACAGTTGAACATCAACTCAACATTATCAGGTTCCTTCATCCAGGAATCAAACAGGTTCTCCCGGGCATCAAAAAAACGATCATCTTTCCGGTTATCGTTCTTATTTTCGCCCTGTAAATTGAAGCCTTGAGTTGAAAGATGTCTTAAATCCGTCTTGCCCAGCAGTTCATTGATGATTTGTTTGACGCTTTGGTAGTTGTCCGGATCTTCTGATCTCTGGCCTAAAAGCACATACTCCTCAATTAGGAAAAAATCATCGGACGGATTGTCAGTATGAAGGATGGGGTTAATAAAAAAATCGTCCGGTAAAATATCCTGGGCAAGGAAATGAGTTTCTCTCATATTTCGCAGATTTCTTACCTGAATGTCGGCAAGAATTGAAAACAACTCTTCTCCCACAAGCCGAATAATCTGATTCTGATGGATTTTAATATCAGTCAGCTTATCTTTAATTTTGAAACTTTCATTTTGATCCTGCATTTTAGATAATTGATATATTCGGATCAGAGATTCAAGGTGCGTTACTATAGTTTTATATTGCTCTTTGATCTCTGCCAAAAACATTTTTGCCAGAGCCGCCTGCCCCAAAAAATCTATTTGAACTTCGGCTACGGATTTAGCCCTGCTGATGCCGTCTAGCAAAATATCTGTACAAACTCGCCGCAAAGCATCTTTTTCAATTTCACAGCTTTCTCTTTTATAGTCTTTGAAAAAATGTTCCGATCGGCTATGTTTGATCATCAAAAGAGATGCCGTTCGTTTCAATGTGTTGCAGACTTGCTGGCTAATGTAGACATCAAAGTGGATGTTGTCCACACCGAAAATCAGCCGGTTTAAGGAATAATCGACATGATAGCGCTTAAGATCGATGTTTTTGAGATTTGGCGTTTTTGCAAATAATTCAAAAATGCTAAACATTGAACCCTTTCCTACGGCGTAACTGATTTCTCTTACATTTTTATTGACCTTAATGTCATTATCGTCTGATTGCCGTTTTTGCGTATTCGTAGATTGCCGGATGAGTACAAACTTCATAGTATTTTCTGTATGTATCGCCAATAACATCGATGGTTTCCGGTTTTACTACCAGAATAGTCGCTTCACGAATAACGATAGGCTCATAATTACCACTTAATGTGGGGACTTTACCTGCAAAAAGCTTAACTTTATTGTTCTTGCCCACAGTATACATAATGCTTTTTAAGTTTATTTCGCTTTCGAGCTTGGCAAAACCTTCCTCAGTCAGTTCTATACCGTTGACATTATAACGCATGTAAAGATCATCGGCCATCTCATCGCTTTCATTCCGGGGGGCATTTTTAAATACAAACAGATTAAAAAGTTCATTATGATCTTTTAATCTCAGGCGTAATCTTTTGTTACATCCTGAAAGCCTATCGGCCAGATTGATTGCCGGAGAAATCATTATCCGGGAATCACCATCGAATAAAAAAGACGGAGCGCCCTGACTATAGCAAATACCAATTCCGAATTCGAGTATCGGCAGACTATTTTCCTGATTTTTAACATTGTAGCGCTGAACGATATGCAACATTCGAATTGCCAGGCAGCACGCGCGAGCCATGCTATACCAGCCATGAGGAGTATCCTCATTTTCGAAGATGGATAAAATAATGGCATCTCCTTCAATGAATACTTTGGATGCGCCATAATCGAAAAGAATTTCAGAGATCGGGTCAAAAAAATTGAGGCTAAAATATGATGCCGAATTAAGCCTTCTGGCCCTCATTATATTGTTAATTTCAATGGATCCTCGAATATCAGCCTTGATAATTACATGATTGATAATTGGTCTTTCTTCCATAACGCGTTCGGAAGGCAGCAAATACTCATATAATGACCTGTTGCCCCTTGATAGCACCATCGTCTTTTCATCATAAACGAGGTTGATCGCGTTCATCCCATTTCTCATGATGCGATTATTGCTCATATCCCGATTATAACGGAAAAAATGCCTGAGATAATTAAGCAGCAGCAGTTTCTGTTTTTGTACAGAACTATTTCTTATTCTGCGGATTGTTTTATAAAGTGGCGAAAACGAAAACATTTTTCCTTCCAATGATTTCTGGCGCTTCAGCCGCTCTTCGATAGGTTTTCTTGACCCGGGTTCGAGCAGGAAATCCCTTATTTTTATTGGCCCAAGCGGGGGGCAGTAATCAGCGCAGACCGTTTTCATTTCAAAAGCGGCGACGACCTTACGGATCAATTTTGCTTTTTTAAACTTACTGTAAAAAATATTGAGAAGTTCCTTCTGTGTTTTTATCTGCGATTTGAGTTCGCGGACAATTCTTTCCGGTTTATGCCGCCTTTTAGATGCCTTGAGCTGCTCCTGTGATTCAAAGTAATTAAACATCCTGTCAATATTGCTGATTTCCATTATCCACGGACTAACTGTTCCGGCAATAGCGCTTAAAATCCAATCATGATTAGTTTTGGTGTTTTCAAGGTCGTCAGTCGAATTACCGTTTTTTGTGCTCCGCTTAGCTAAATCAGTTTTGGCAAGCAGTTCATAGATGATAGATCTGACGCTTTCGTAATTGTCCGTATCTTCAGACCTCTGGCCTAATAGCACATATTCTTCTATGAGAAAAAAATCATCTGCAGGGTTGTCAATATGCAGCGTCGGGTTGGTAAAAAAAATATCCGGAAGAATTTGTTCACGAGGAAAATTTGATTCGCGGATATTGGTGAGACTATTAGCGTTAATATCAGCCAGCATCTGAAACAACTCTTCTCCCACAAGGCGAATAATCCGATTTTTATTGAGTTTGATTTCGGTCAGTTTTTCTTTAATTTTAAAAGAGACAAACTGGTCAGGCCTGTAAGACAATTCAGATGATCTGATGATACCTTCAAAATGCGTTATTAACTTTTCATATTGATTTTTAATTTCTTCTAAAAACATTTTTGCCAGAGCTACCTGCCCCAAAAAATCTATTTGAACTTCAGATTCCGATTTTGCTCTATTTACTCCATCAATCATAATGTCGGCGCAAAAATGCTTTAAATCTCTTTTTTCATTGTCACAGTATTCCTCTTTATAGGCCGCCGCATATTCTTCTGTTTGACTATGTTTGAACATTAATAGAAATGCTGTCCGCTTCAGGGAGAGATGAACTTGAGCGCTGATGTGGACATCAATATGAATGTTGTCTACACCGGAGGCCAGCCTATTTAAAGAAAAATTAACCTGATATCGTTTTAGTTTGATTGCTTCGAGGTTTAATGGTTTTGAAAAAAAACGAAAAATGTTTAGCATAAAATCCCTAGTGAGTGGCCAGATACATTTCTCTTGCCTGTAAATATCCTGCTAATAATAAAGACAATCATTAGATTAGATAACTTATTTAATTATAATAAAGTAATCACAAAAAAGCAACATCGGTATTAATAATTCTTGTTCAAGACAAAAAACGGTGCGTGATTAGAGCTGAAAAATTCCGGTTTTCGCTGGAGTATCGGAACAATAGCCGGATGTTTTTTAAAAGTCTTCTCCATGAAATTACGAACAACCGGTCTATGCCAGGCCGCAAGGTGATAAAAATTTTTGTACAAAGACAAATCGCCTTCGTAAAAATCAGAAGTTGCTAAGCTTTGCGCCTCAATGCTGGTAGCAGGTAAATTAAAAATAGCGAGATTCAAAAAGTCAATAAAATCATGATGCCGGCAGACAAAAGCCATCGTTTTTAAGGCGCTTTTTTCATTTTCCGGTGGCGTGCCGAACAGAAAATAGCAATAGGTGGCAATCCCTGCACTTTTGAGCGCTTTCAAAGCGCCTGAAGCCGTTGTTAAATCGATTCCTTTATTGAGCATGTCTAGCACTTCCTGATCACCGGATTCAATCCCCAGTTTGAGCATCTTACAGCCGCTTCGTTTGAGCGATAAACAAAACTCGGGATCAGCCAATTTTTCTGTGATTCTGGTAAAACCATACCACGGTGCGCCCGGCGGCTTTCCGGCCAAAGCATCAAGCAGGGACGGAGGAATTGAGCTATCCAAAAGATGAATCAGTGAAGGACGGAACTGCATTGACAAGGCTTGCAGCTCTTGTGTGACCTGAGAAACGCTCAGTGGCAAGTAATTATTGCCTTCCGCTTTTTCCGGGCAAAAAGCGCATTTGTGCCAGTAGCAGCCGGAAGCGCTGCTGTAAGGAAGGATTACATCCGGCGATAAATATGAATGAATCGGGAAACCGCTATAATCTGGTGCGCAATTGCTCACGCCATCTTTTACTCCCAATAGTTCCAGTAATTTTTTTTCGCCGGGACCTGCGGTCATTTCATCGACAAATCCTTTAAAAATATCTTTGTGGACGCCTAGTTTAATCCACGACGTTACCAGAGATCCGCCTAAAACAATCTTTTGCCGTGGTGCTATTTGTTTAACAAAGCCGATCATGGCAAAAGTGCAAAGCGCCTGGCTTAGATAGTTTAATGAAAAACCGACATATTCGGGATTTTCCTCCAGTGCATTTTCCAGGCGATGTTGAAAGTAAGTATAGAAGGGATTGGTTTGCGGTTTATCCGCAGCCGTTATTAAGTCGGCACTCTTGACTGGGGAGAGGCAGTGATCGCGATAATCAGCCAGCGACAAATCAATACGATATGATTTTCCAGCTACGTTGAGAAGGTGATTAATATCAGTTACTGCCCGCTGGTAGCGGCTTGGGTTTTGGTAGGTGGTGATCTCTTGCAGCGCGGCAAGATTGCTCTCCCTATTTTTGCGGGATCTCGTTGTCCAGCGGTCGGCTGTTGTTTTGTTATTGGAAGCATCTTGCAGCAGATAGAGAATACCTTCCAGATTGGCATCAATCACACTATGATCAATACCATTTGCTGTAAGGCATGAAGATAGTTTTCCGATACCGGCTGGCGGCTCTGATGGTTTAACGAGTGGTGGATAAATCAATATTATCTTTGGGGACATAGGTTATCAATTTCATTGAAAGCAATATTATTTAGCACTTCCATAGTATCTAATTTCCTTGTGTGCAAGGCTAATTTTCGTCTCACATTTCCAGCTTGACAGGTGATAATCTTTACGCAATAGTCACTCCGCGGAAAAAATAATTAAGTTTCTTTGTGCCTTGGAAAAAATAAAATGATTAATCCTCTCCCTAACAGAGGCAAAATAATATCCACTCTATGCGCGGCAATTTTCATCGCGCTGATGATGAGTCCTGTTTTTGCAGCCGAAAAGTATCCTGCGCATCGGGGAGCAGTTAATGATTTTGCCAATCTTATTGATCAGGCAAGCGCCGCTAAAATGGAATCTCTGGCGCGGGAAGTATTGCAGAAAACAGGCGCAGCGGTTGTTGTGGTAACTGTCCCTACTATCGGCGAGGGAGAAGAAACCAGTCTTTATGTTAATGGCCTTTATAAAGCGTGGGGAATCGGGAAAAAAGGTGAAGACAAGGGCGTTTTAATTTTCTTGACTGTCAAGGAACGAAAAATTCGTATTGAAACCGGCTACGGCGTAGAAGGTATATTACCTGATGGTTTGGTCGGTGAAATAAGGGATACGTACCTAAAGCCACAACTCCAGGCAGGTAATTATGGTAAAGCTTTTTACGATACAATGTACGCACTTAGCTCTTATATTGCCAAAGATGCCGGCGTTCAATTGAGTGGATCGCCAGCACCAACCAGGACAAAAGCTAGAGCCGAGAAAAAAGGTATAAGCGTTACCGGAATTATAATTTTTTTAATTATCGCGGTGCTGCTCTTAGCCACCAAAACAGGCCGATCGATGCTTCCCTGGATATTGCTTTTGCTCTTGAGTGGTGGCGGTGGACGTGGTGGTGGCGGCGGTTTCAGCGGTGGCTTTGGCGGCTTCGGTGGTGGCGGTAGTGGTGGTGGCGGGGCCGGTGGAGATTACTAATACCAAGTAAGCTTTCAAAAAAACTATGAATTTTTGAAAGCTTACTTGGTATTATGCCCGGTAAATTAACCTTTTGATGTTTGATAGCAACTTGGTATAATTCAATAATTGGGTGAATAAAATGGCAAAAATACCAGATCAACCACAGGAAGTCTTTGTTCCTTTAACACAGGATTATCTGAAAATTTTCGACAGCGAGCTTGTCTCTCTGATACTGTATGGAAGCGCCGCGGCCGGTTCTTATGTTAAAGGTAAGTCGGATATCAACCTGCTTGTAGTTTTAACTGCTGCCGGTAAAGACAGGCTCGATGCCGCTTTTGAAAAAGTAAAATACTGGAAAAAGCGCAAAGTCGCCACACCACTGGTGATGACCAAAGAATTTATTGAAACTTCATTGGATTCTTATCCGATAGAATTTCTGAACATGAAAAACAGCCATATTCTGGTTTACGGCGAAAATGTTCTGGCGAACATCGTCTTTAAGCCGGAAGACTTGAGGCTGCAAATTGAAAGAGAAATCAAAGGGAAAATAATACTCTTAACGCAAGGCTATCTGGAAACCGAAGGTTCGGCACGTCAGCTTAGGCAGTTGATTCGTAATTCCTTTACGGCATTTATTTCAATTTTTAATGCTCTTCTTTACTTAAAACAGGGAAAAGCTCCGCAGGCCAGGCGAGAGACAATTAAAGAGACCTGCAAGCTGTTTTCCCTGGATAATGCCGTATTCGAGCTTTGTTCTGAGATTAAGGAAGGTAAAGATAAACTTGCAAGCAAGGAAATCACCACTATATTCAAGAAATATTTGCATGAAGTCGAAAAGATTGGTGTCATAGTTGATGGATTATAAATAAAAACAAACATATTTCAGGAGGTAAAAATGTCAGCAGGAAAGAAAACTTTAATTATCGCGTTGGTTGTAGTCCTTATTTTAGGTGTCGCGGCTTATTCGTTTTTCGCAGGCAACTATAATAAATTTGTCAAAATGGATGTGGGAATTAAGGCGGCATGGGCACAGGTGGAAAATCAGCTTCAGCGGCGCTATGATCTGATCCCGAATCTGGTAGAAACCGTCAAGGGCTATGCAAAACAGGAAAAGGATGTTCTGGTGGAAGTAACTAATGCCAGATCTAAAGTGGGCGGCGCCGGAAATATTCCTGATAAGATCGCGGCCAATAATCAACTGTCCGGAGCGTTAAGCAGATTGATGGTGGTTATAGAAAAATATCCTGATTTAAAATCAAATCAGAATTTCCTGAAGCTGCAGGACGAACTTGCCGGAACCGAAAATAGAATTGCCGTAGAGAGGATGAGATATAACGATACGGTAAAAGTATATAATGAAGCAATAAGAACATTCCCGGCTAATATGCTTGCCGGCATGTACGGCTTCAAAGAAGCGGCATTCTTTAAAGTAGAAGAAGCAGCAAAAGCAGTACCTAAGGTAAAATTCTAACACCAAGAGATCGTAAGTACGATAATGTATATTTAGCCCTGAACCTTTAATTCATTAAGGGTTCAGGGCTTTTTAATTAGACACAAAATTCAGGAACGCAGTGAACTGAAATTTGTTAGTCGAATTATCCCGCGAAGCGGAGGGTAATGAGACCCATGTTTCAGAAGCAAAGTGTACCCTGAATAACCTGAAGGTTACCGTGGGAGCATCTGCGACGCTTGAAGTTTGTTGGTCGAATTATACCCGTGGTTAGTTGTGAAATGCAGTAGATTGCCAAAGCCCACCTTTCATTAGAAAGCGGCTGGTCTCACCGGTTCGTACCGGTTGCTTATATTTTTCAATGCTGTATTCGGGATCATGCGGTAACTTTAATCCATTTTTCATTGGCTGAGGCATTATTGGATAAATGTTTCGTTTGCGGGCTGCCGTAAAGAGTTCATCTAAACTGACAAATTCCGCCATTTCTTCAAGAGTCTTTATCGTCGGGGGCATCATTGCAATTTTCCCGGCGATGTACATTTGCAGAGCCTCAGCTGGCGTTACCCAAAGCGATGAGGTCAGTTCATCTTTGTCTGTCACAGCGCTTTGCCCATATGGAAACTCGGCAAGAAAAAAGCGCGTGCTGAATCGAGAGGGTATAATTTCCGGTGTAATCCAGTGGGAATAAGGAGTGAGCAACTCAGGCATCAGGATCAGCTCTTCTTGCTGCACAATTGCTGCAAAAGTTATATCCCCCATATTTAGCGATTTGCGGTACACGGCAAAACGAGCCTGGATTGTGTCGTTGCTAAAATCGATTAAATGGCCGCTTGAGTTCCGCGCGAAAAGAACACCTGTTTCCTCAAATGTTTCTCTGATGGCGCAGATATAAAAGCTAAGCGCCATCGTCGCTGTCAAATTGCCGTCTTGCAGTAAGACTTGAGGATGAAAATCATCTTGGGACGATATGAGTTTATTAAGAGCAATATCGCCATCAGATTTCTCCAACTGCCCTCCCGGAAAAACATAAACCCCCGCCATGAATGATTGACTCTCATGGCGGCGGGCTAAAAATACCTCTAGTGTTTTCCCTCGCGCCAGACGTAATAAAATAACAGTTGCCGAATCCTTAGGAACACTATTTGTCGCGGCTGTTAACAAAACTTTTAAATGCCTCGCAAAATTATTTAGCGATCAAACCGCCGTCGGCAACAAGGACGTGGCCGGTAACATAGGCCGAAGCCTCCGATGCTAAAAATACGGCCATTCCCTTCATGTCATCCATCTCTCCGACTCTTCGCAATGGTATTTCGTTAATCATGGCATCGCGAATATCTTTGAGTTCCGGTTTGTCAATAAAAGCCATCATGTCCGTGTGGAAAAAGCCCGGCGCAATAGCGTTAACCCGGATGCGATAAGGGGCAAGCTTGACGGCAAGGTTCATGGTCAGTAAGTTGATCGCGGCTTTTGTGGAATTATAAGGTATGGCCGGATGAGCCATTTCTGTAGATCCGCGGAAAGCCATAACCGAAGATATATTAATTATGTTTCCACCGCCTTGCGCTTTCATGAGTCGGGCAACTTTTTGAGATAGAATCCATACACCACGCACGTTGACATTGAAGAGTTGATCCCATTTTTCCAATGGGAAATCGAGCGTGGGAGCGCCCCATGTTGCTCCGGCGTTATTCACCAGAACATCAATGCGTCCGAATTTCTTTTGCGCTTCAGCAAGCATGTTATCAATCGCATCTTCTTTCGCCATATCACAGGCAATAGCGATGGTGCGCACTTTGTGATTTGCTTCTAATTCCTTGGCTGTGTCTTCCAGGTTCTTGAGTTTGCGGGATGTTAAAATTAAATCTGCTCCTGCTTCCGCGAACCCCGTTGCAATAAATTTACCAATCCCGCGTCCACCGCCCGTTACTAGGGCAACTTTCCCTTTAAGTGAAAATAATTCTGCTATGTTCATAAATTTCTCCCTTGAATTTATTTAATATTATTTCATTATCATTCTGGGTTGGTTATAACATGTAATATGGTCATTAAAGGCAATGACATCATTCCATAATTGAATAACCATCAAGCTTAATTTTCCGATAAAACCAATCAACTGTAGGATAATTCAACTTACCAATCTTACAGCGCTGCACTCGTAATGCTGGAGTCTCATTAAAATTGCCCATCTTATCAGTGCAGGAAAGGAATCCTGACCAGCAGCAAAAAACCATTTAATGTGATCAGCGATCCGATCGCCGCTGCGCCAAGTGAAAAGAAGAATACGGGGCGCGAATTGGATATAATGGAAACTGATGACATAACAATAGCTATTTGCAGAAGCACTTCACCGAAATCAAAATATGGGTCTTTGGCCCTGTTGATGTCGCGCTCGTGTTCCTGCTTTCTTGCCTCTACCGATATTGCCTGTTTGTCTTTCGATAGCCTGGCTTCTTCTGCAGACACCTTCTGTATTTCCGTCTTGTAGTGTTTGAGTACTGATTGTTTCATGCTATCACCGCGTTCCACGAGTTGTGTCTCCAGCCGGTCTTTTTCTATTCGATACAGATATTCCCGGACATTCTTTGCCTGGTAAAAGGCCCATTGATTGGTGGCCTCCTGCTGTGCAAGGAGCATCTCCTTCATGGAGTTGTTACCGCCCAGTGAGCATATAGCCAAAGCAACGGCATAGATCGCGGTGAAAAGAGCAACCTTTTTGGTGAAAGAATTGCGACTTTTTTCTTCGAGTTCTTCAGGATTGGGTAATTCTATTTCTGCCATATTTTCCTCCAGTTATTATGGGTTTTGTTGTTGACAACCTAACATAATATACACCAAATGTTTGGCGTAAACAATTCCTATTCATATTCTCTTAACGTCAAGACACAAATTACAAGAAGCGCAAATCCATAAAAGAAAAGTACATTTAACTCCCCAGCCTTCGCTATTAAATCGTTATTTTGCTGCATAGCTGTTCCGGGGATAATGGTTTCCAGCGCCCGTTGGGCATAAGTAAAAGGAATAATATACGATATCCATCTCACGAGCCATGTAATCTTTTCAATCTGTACAATCAGCCCGGATAAGAAAATCGTGGGCAATACAAACAGCGGGATAAGCGGAAAAATCTGAGCTTCTGTTTTTGCAAGGTTGGAAATAATAATGCCAAGTGAAATCGATATGATTGAAAGGGTCCAGAGTATTCCGAATAATTTAAGCATGATTACTGCGCCGTAATTAAGGCTGAAGAAATAATTAACCTCGATCAGTATCAGCACTGCCTGCAGCGTTGCCAGGCCTGCATACCCCAAAATATATCCAATGACGATTTCGACACGGCTGTAATTTGTTACAGACATTCTTGAAAGCGTGCCTTCGCGCCTTTCTCTGACAATAACGATTAAACACAAAACATAAGAAGTAAAATGGATAATAAAAGCGGTCATTAAAACATAAAACTTGTTGGGATCGGTAAACATCGCCAGAGGGATTTCCTGTATGAACACTTTGAACAGATATATGATAAAGAGAGGCACAAAAATCGAAAGTGCCAGAAATCTTTTATCACCTAGCAGTTGTTTGTAGATTCTAGCTGTTACAAAGAATATTTTTTTAATCATGCACTTTTTCCGCGATTAGTTTTAAAAATATTTCCTCGATTGTTTCGCTTTCAATCGTGATGTTCGATACATCCCGGGAAAGCCCCATTTCCTTTAAAAGGCCTGGCAGCGCGGAAGCATAATTGCTGACATTTTCCAGTATATTTTTATCTCCTTTGGTTATGCGAATATGTGTGCTTCCTTGCGCAAGTATTCGCGCGGGAGTATCTTCGGCGATGAGACTGCCGTTGCGGAGAATGCCTATTTTGTCGCAAAAAAGAGGCTCGTCCATAAGGTGTGTGGATATGATAATTGTTGTGCCATTATGCGCAAGC
>JANXZU010000101.1 GCA_025355345.1 Syntrophaceae bacterium | reverse complement strand
CAATGAAAAAGTTATTTAATCACGAGTATAAAACACAAAACAAGCTGTGGGGAAAATTTTTTAAGCTCGCTGCGCGTTTTATACCCTGCGCTGCTTCCCGCCAAAGGCGGGATAATTCGACCTGCAAGCTTCAGTGCACTTTGTTTCTGAAGCTTGGGTCTCATTACAATAATCGTGGCATCGCGCTGATCACGGTAATATTGATTATCGGTATCTTAGTGGCTGTCGCTATCGAATTGAATCGTTCATCTCGCGCCGCAATTTATGACGCAGCCAACTTAAGCGACGGCATCAAGTTGACCTATATTGCCAAATCCGGCTTTTATGGAGCGGCTGCAATACTCGCCAATTCTAATAACACTTACGATTCTTTACGCGATGATTGGGCAAAGACAGAATTACTATCTGTGCAATCAAAAACTCTTTTTACTGATGGTTATTTTATCGCGATAGTTGAAGATGAAGCCGGTAAAATTCCTCTCAACAAACTGGTAATTGGTAATGAGTATAATCCCGCTATTAAAGAGATATTAATTAGATTGCTCCGCCAGGAGGAATTTGGACTGAATGAAACAAAGGCAAATGAAATAGTCGATTCCCTCAAAGACTGGATTGACGCGGATAATTCGGTTTCAGGTCATGGAGTGGAATCATCTTATTACTCTTCTTTAGATCCGCCTTATGAAGCAAAAAATGCGCAGTTAGATTGCATTGAAGAATTGCTTATGGTAAAGGGCGTAACTAAAGAAATTTATTATGGCACAAAAGAAAAACCGGGGTTGGCGGGGTTCGTGACTGTGGATAGCGATGGGGTAATAAATATAAATACAGCGCCCAAAATGGTTTTACGCGCTCTTGCTGACGGGATAAACGCTGAATTGGCCGATAGAATGGATGAGTATCGCCGGAAAGACGGCAATGATTTGTCCAACCCGTTGTGGTATAAAAAAGTTGCCGGTATGGAAGGTGTGACGATAAAACCGGAACTGATTGCGGTAAAAAGCAATTATTTTAAAATTATCTCCGTAGGAAAGATAAAAAACATGCAACAAGGTTTAAACGGTGTGGTGAAAAGATCGGGGCAAAAATCCGTCCAGATAATCAAATGGAGGCAGGATTAATGCCACATACCGCTTTAGGTCTGGATATAGGTCAAAGCACAATTAAGGCAGTTGTGTTTACCGGCAAAAGCTTAACCGGTGGACGTATTCTTGCAGCCGATATTATTGATATTAATGCCTGCGGTGGTATTGAACCGGCAATAAAAAAACTGGCCGAAAATAAAAAATTTCAAAATATTCCCTGCTACATTTGCCTGCCGACAGCTGACATAATGTTTCGGCAAGTGAGCCTGCCTTTCTCCGATGACAATAAAATTCGAAAAACATTACCTTTCGAACTGGAACCACTTATCCCTTTTGCCGTAAATGAAATAGTCACTGATTATTTGAAAGTTCAAGGCACTAGCCTTCTTGTGGCTGCCGCAACTAAGAAATCGATCCAGGACTGGATAACCCTGATTGAAAGCAATCTGGGAGAGGTTTCCATCATTGATATTTCAGCGGCAGCGCTAACAGCTGCAATATTGGAGAAAAAAACTGCTAATGCTTGCGGAGTCTTATTGGATATAGGCGCGAGCTCAACGACTGCTGTTTTTTATGAAAATGGCACAATCGTTCAATTACGTTCACTGGCTATAGGCGGCAATTCGATGACGGCGGCATTAGCCGCCGATATTTCCGCTGAAGCCGCAGAAACCGAACTTAAAAAAATTAATAACGATTACAGTAACACAGGGGTAAACGTTACCGAAATGTGCCATAAGTTTTGCCTGGAACTAAAAAATACAATTGAATTTATGAAGTTGAGCAATATTCTGCAAAGTGATTTGACTTCACTTACTCTAACCGGCGGAGGCTGTCTGTTTCTCCCGCTGAAAAAAGAGTTGGAAAGCTATTTTTCAATCCCCACGGAAACTCTTGATCTGGCCAGATCAAGACAGATCGAAATTAACGGCAGTCTCCGGAATAAATACCAGCCACAAATCATAAATACTGCGCTGGCGGCGGCAATGAGGGTATTTAATGGCCACAAGTCCTTTAATTTCAGGCTAGGAGAATTTGCCTCTCAAAATGTCCGGATTAAACTTGTTCAGCAGTTGAGGCAGGCAGCGGTAATTGCCGGAATAATTTTATTTCTGGCTATACTCAATCAGGTTCTTGACTATAGCATACAGACTATGCGCCAAAACAATATCAAAAAACAAATTTCCCAGATCTTTAAGAAAAATTATCCGGAAGCGCAGGTGATGGTTGACCCTGTGCAACAGCTCAAGACAAAACTTGCCGAAAACAAGAAAACTTTCGGTCTTTATGAAGGCACGCGGGATATACCGGTGGTTGATTTATTGAAAGAAATCTCCGGTTTAATTTCAACTTCCCATGATCTAATTATTACCGATTTCAATTGTGAAAATACGATCATTCTAATGAAGGGTCAAGCTAAAAACATAGATGATATTTCCGCGATAAAAAATGAACTGGCAAAATCAAAATACTTTAAGGACGTAGCCATGGGTTCGACAAGCCTGTCGAAACAGGGCACCAAAGTTGATTTTGATTTAAGGATTGAACTTAAATGATTAAATCATTCTGGGATAAGCTGGATAAAAGACAACACTACATTGTCGCGGGCACGTTGGCGTTTGTCGTAGTTGCCCTGATTATTGAAGTGGTAATTTTTCCACTGTGGGATGCCAAGGCAAAAGCAAGGCAAACACTTCTGATCAATCAAAAGAAACTGGACGAAGTAATTAAACTCGATGCTGAATTTGCCGGGCAGGAAGCAACAATATCAAAAATAAAAAAGGTGATGTCCTCAAGAACGTCTGATTTCAGTTTATTTTCCTATCTGGAAAAAAAGGCAACACAAGCAAACGTCAGGGGAAATATTAAATACATGAACTCTTCCCGGGGCACTAAGTCCGCTGCTTTTGAGGAATCGCTGATTGATATGAGGCTCGACAAAATCACTATTAAGCAACTGACTGACTTTTTATATTTTGCCGAATCTCCTGCCGATTTCGTTCGAATCAAAAGAATTACCGTGAACAAAATGAAAGAAAGTCCGGAATATTTGAGCGCTCAAATGCAGATATCAACTGTTGCGGCACTAAGTTCCCGTCCGGGAGGGTTGTAAAAAGATGAGGCTTCTTAAGAAAAAAGGGTTGTGGTTCACAATTTATGGAATATTTATTACTCTGGCATTCCTGTATCTGCTATTTCCGGGCGAACTGGTTAAAAGCAGGCTTGAAGATTCGATAAACTCTACTGATTTTATGGTTAAATCCGCCTCGTTGCACCCTGCTCTTCCTCTGGGGATCAAACTTAAAAACGTAACCATACGTTCACAAGTATCAGATTTAACTCTATTTCAGGGAAAGTTGCTTGATCTGCAATTCAATTTGCTAAGCTTGTTTCGTAAAAATACTTATATCGGTTTTTCAGGCCTTGCCTATGAAGGCAGCTTTGATGGTCGTGCTGGCTTTGTTTCATTTGCTAAAGCGTATCCGCCTGCTGAATTAATATTGGATTTTGAGAATATCGATATAGGGAAATATCCTTTATTCAAGGGCGATCCCGGAAAATCATTTACGGGAAGAACGCGCGGCACTTTAACTTACGACACTGATGAAACCGGCAAGTACATGTCCGGAACTTTAGCGCTTTTTTTAAAAAAAGGTTTTTATCCACTGACTGAGCCATTTCTGGGAGTGACCAAAATCGATTTTGATCGTGGTGAAATCCAGGCGCAACTGAAAAACGGCATATTCAAACTGGAAAAAATAGAGACATACGGCCCGCAAATTAATTGTTTTTTAAAAGGTGAGATAACACCGGCCGCTGATTTTAGAAATAGTCAACTTAACTTAAACGGAACAATAGAAATATTGGGCAAAGACAAAGTAAAAATGAAAGTTACAATTGGCGGAACACTGGCTAGTCCGGTAGTCCGCTACATTTGATGGCTAAGGTTATGCGATTGAAAATAGAGATTATCTTCAGAAAATGGTCAGATAGCATTCGGAATATTTTTGCCCATCCGGCAACACTTCTTCCCGTGCTTCCGTCATTTCTTATTTTAGTCGCCATAACAATTTTGTCCTATGAAACGGTTGATCTTTTTTACAAAATAATCAGTTTATCAGCAGTTAATCAATCTGCTGTTACAAAAAACACGTCTTCTTTCAGTATTATTGGAGACAGTGAATCGCGCAGTCCGCTCCAGAATTATGGAGTAATTACTGAACGCAATTTATTGCAATCAACTTTTAAAGAGATCAGCGACAAGCAGCTGGGAGGGGGATTCCTTGGTGCAAGCCAGGAAGTATCAGCGTTTGATTTGAAAGGTACTGTGGCTGGTGGTACCTCCTTTGGCTTTATTGTTATTGAGGAGAAGGGTAAAAATAAGCAGCGTTTATTTCGACTGGGAGACATGATCGGTTCGGCCAGACTTGTAAAAATATCTCGTAATACGGCAATTATCAAAAGCGGTGATAGAGAAATAACTTTGAAAATAAAAGAAACCCCGGAAAGTGGTTCCCTGAATCCACGTCAGCAAGCGCAAATGCCAGGTTCCGGTATGGCTCTGAGCAGGGGCGAAGTAAATGAAAAACTGCGTGATTTAAAAGCGATTATGAGCCAGGCTGCCCTGCGGCCTTATTTGGAGGCAGGGCAGCAGGAAGGATTTATTATTTCCGAGATCAAACCCGACAGTCTTTATCAAAAGCTGGGACTAAATAACGGTGATATAATTATTGACGTTAACGGCAAACGTATGCAAAGCGCGGATGACATTCTGCAAATAGTTAATATTATGCAGTCCGGCGGCGGCATTGCCTTAAGCTTAAAGAGAAATGGCAAAATTGAAACAATCAATTATTCTTTTTACTGAGATCAGGAGAACTTAATTATAATGTATGCCGCTTATTTTGGATTAAAAGAAAATCCTTTTAATTTATCACCGGAACCTCGTTATTTGTTTTTAAGCGAACAGCATCGTGATGCGCTAAATTGCCTGATTTATGGCATTAAGGAAAAAAAAGGTTTTGTTTTAATTTCCGGCGGCATCGGTCTGGGGAAAACAACTATTTGCCGCAGTTTACTTGACGCACTCGATGATTCAGTGGAAACAGCGCTGATTTTTAATACGGCCGTTTCCGATGTGGAATTGCTGGAGACGGTGCTTGGCGAATACGGTATAGTAATCAAAAGCAAATCCAAAACTAAAAAGATTTATATTGACGCATTAAATGACTTCCTGCTTCAAAATTTTGCCGCCGGAAAAACAGCGGTGCTTTTGATTGACGAAGCGCAAAATCTCAATCATGGAGTTCTTGAACAAATTCGAATGCTTTCGAATTTGGAAACAGAAACAGAAAAACTTATTCAGATAATTTTAATCGGCCAACCGGAATTAGCCAATACTTTAATGATGCCAGCGCTAAGACAGCTAAACGAGAGAATTACCGTAAGATATGAGCTGAAACCATTGTCGCCTATTGAAATGCTCGACTATATCAGGTATCGCCTGATGGTCGCAGAAGGTCCCGGTTCGCTGAAATTTACTTCAGGCGCTTTCAATATTATTTATAAATTTTCTGAAGGCATTCCCCGTCGGATTAACGCTATTTGCGACAGGGCATTGCTTATCGCCTATACGAAAAATACAAGCAAAATTGACCGCAATATTGTCAAACTGGCGGTTAATGATATTGGTGTTAATTATTTCCAGAAAACGATGAACAAATGGGCAAATATCTGGTCGCGCCTAACAGCTTAGAAAATTTCGGAAGTCCTTGACCAGCAGGTGATTATGAGTTACATAAACAGCGCTTTACGCAAGTTGCAAAAAGAAGAAAAGACACGTTATGTGTCGTATGAGCATATTGTAACGGCTCCCGGAAAAAAGTCCGAATCTTCACATAAATTGCTGACAATAATCGGCATATTGATAGTTTTTTTGTTCGCTGCGGGAACGGTTGTCTTTTTTCATGGACTCGATAATAAAAAAGTGCCCGTGCCACATGAGACAAGATTGCCTGTTGTGGCAACTCCTGTTGAGCCTGAGCCGGATACGAAAGTTGATTTCAAACCACATAAAACACCGGCGAAAGTTAGAACTGCACGGGAGATTGATGAATCCGAAGCTCTTTTCGCGCAAGCACTCCTGCAGCAAAGAGAAGGAAAGCTGGAAGAATCTAAAAAACTTTATCGGAAAGCTATCAAAATTGACAAGGATAACGTGCAGGCTTTTAATAATCTGGGCGTGATATACATGGGGGAGAAAAATTACAAACGGGCAATAATCAGTTTTAATGATGCGCTTAATATAAAACATGATTACACTGACGCCCATTACAATCTGGCCTGTCTATACGCGAAAATAAATGATGTGCCCCAGAGCCTGTTTTATCTGAAAAATGCCATTGAGTTTAACCCGGATGTAAAGAAGTGGGCAAAAAATGACGACGATCTAAAATCTCTGGCTAATACACCTGAGTTTAAAAAAATGATGGAGAAACAATAAAATCAAGATGACAACTATTAATCCTAATATTATCCGACCGGGCATTATCAAAGGCGCCATAATTACGTTGGTAATACTGCTAAGTATTGGAGGATCGGCATTTGCTGCTCGTGTTGCCGGAACTGACGAAAATGTCAACACAACAATCACACCGGCAGTACAACCTGAAGACATGCAGAAAAAAGAACCGGTACCACCTGCACCGAGTAAAAATGTCGTGCCACCGGAAACGCAGGATAAAAAAGCAATTAATCCCGAACAACCACCAACGGAAGTTAAAACAGAAAACGTAACACAAAAACCAAAAGAAATTCGGATAAAAAAACAACCGGCCGGATCAACAAAAAAAGAAACTGGTGCAAAACATGTAACCATTGATTTCGACAATGTTGATATCGGAGTTCTTATCAAGTTTGTCAGTGAACTAACCGGTAAAAATTTCATCATTGATGATAAAGTAAAAGGCAAAGTAACCATAATATCCCCTAAAAAAATACCCATAGAAGACGTATATAAAGTCTTTCTTTCTGTTTTGGAAGTAAACGGATTTACCGTCGTTACCGCAGACGATATGGTTAAGATCATTCCTGCAGCTTTGGCGCGGGAAAAGAGTGTGGAAACAAGGATGAAAAATGAACTCGCCACCCAGGAAGACCGCATCGTCACCCAGATAGTTGCACTCGATCGTGCCAACCCTGATGAAATAAAACGTGTTTTGGATCCGATTATTTCCAGGGCAAGTTCAGTTCTTTCTTACCCCCCGGCGGGTATTCTGATTATCACCGATTATCTTTCCAACATCAAACGCCTTCAGGAAATTATCAAAGCCCTGGATGTGGAAGGGGCAGGAGACCAGATATCCTATATTCCGATGGTTAATGCCTCGGCTTCGGAAGTAGTGAAATCTCTGACGACTATTTTTCAGCAGCGCCGCGCCAATGTGACAGCCATTAAAATCGTTCCGGATTCAAGAACAAACTCGATTATAGTTCTGGCAAGCATCGCGGATACGGAAAGTGTGCGCAAACTTGTCGCATTTATGGATAAAGACGTGCCTCGCGGCGAATCCAATATTCAGGTTTACCGTCTGCAAAACAGCCTTGCCGAAGACTTGGCAAAAGTTCTCAATAGCATTATCAAGGAAACCGGCGCGACGACTGCAGCTGCCGGCAGTGCGGCTGCTGCTCAAAAAACGATTGCTCCCGTAGTTTCAAAAAATGTTCAAGTTGTGGCGGATAAGGCAACCAATACGCTGGTGATCATGGCCGAAAGAGAAGATTATAAGGTTCTTGAAAATATAATCAAACAGCTCGATGTGCCGCGTGCTATGGTTTACATTGAGGCGTTGATTATGGAAGTAAATGCCAATAAAGCTTTTAGCATTGGTACTGAATGGCGGGGACTTTCTGACACAGGTCAGTTGGCCGGCAAAGAAGGGACAGCATCAGCGGCATTTATAGGTTCTGGCGGCGCGGGTACTACAACAAATCCAGGAGGCTACAGCATTCTCGATGGTTTAGTTACAGCTACAACGGCTGGAGCTATCGGTGCTTTTCCGGGCGGGTTTTCTATGGGAGTTATCGGTGCCGGAATTAAGATTGGTGATGTGATATTTCCCAGTATCGGCGCGGTTATCCGTGCTTACAAGACAGATTCGGAAGTATCCATTTTATCTACTCCCCAGATCATGACGCTGGATAATGAAGAGGCGGAAATAAATGTCGGCTCCAATGTTCCTTACGTTACTCGGCAAGATCAAACAAATACTGCGACTCCAACCACAAACTACACAAACTACAGTAATTATGAGTACAAGGATGTCGGCGTGATTTTAAATATTACGCCACATATTAATGAGGGGAACTTCGTCCGCCTGAAAATTGCACAGAAGGTAACCAAAGTTACTTCCGTCTCTGCTGGAGGAGCACCGACAACATTAAAAAGGGAAGCTAAAACTATGGTCGTGGTGAAGGATAGTGAAACTGTCGTTATCGGCGGCATGGTGGGAGACAGCACCCAGGATAATACATATAAAGTACCGCTCTTTGGCGATATTCCTCTTTTAGGTTGGTTTTTTAAGACAAATTCCAAGTCTAGAGAAAAAACAAATTTATATGTATTTATAACTCCGCATATCGTGAGAACTCAGCAGGATGCCGCAGTCATTTATCAGGAAAAAAGAGAAACAATGGGAGAAGTGGTCGAGGGCATCATCAAGCTAAATGAAAAGAAACCGGAGACTAAACCTTCCGTCGCGCCTGCTCCTGCCGAAAATAACATACCGGCTAACCCATAGAAGGCTCGGAAACCTTATGTCTAAAATTCATACAGCCTTAAAAGAATCGGCAGGCAATTCCCATAGTGCTTCCACTCCAAGGGATGTGGCGATTTCAACGCTTGATAATAAATTAATTTCAGCCGGAGTCACCCCGGAAGCGATTGCTGAAGTGCATAGCATGAAGGGTAATAACGGCACCGGATTTTTTGATCAGCTTCTCCGGAAAAAACCCATCGATGAAATTAAGTTATTAAAAATATTGGCCCAGCACTTCGGGTTGCCTTTCATATCGGAATTACCTATGGAGAGCATCAATATTGATTTCACGCAAAACGTTTCTATTTCATATTTAAAGAAGCATAAGATTGTTCCACTCATTACCTCTTCCGATTCGGTTATCGCTGTAAATGATCCCACAAATTTTCAGCCTGTTGATGATTTACGTAAGCTATTGAATAGCAAGAATTTGCCGGTTGTTCTTTCCTCGCAGGAAGCGATCATTGCAGCGATTAACATGGCTTACGATATGAGCCGTGCTTCAGCCAAAGACTATTTCGATGAAATGAATGAAGCGTCGACCGATGATCTTATTTCGGAGATCAGTGAAACCGCTGACCTGCTTGATGAAACCAGTGACGCTCCAATTATCAAACTGGTCAACTTGCTTGTCGCGGGAGCCATTAAAGATCGGGCCAGTGATATTCACGTCGAGCCTTACTCTAACAATTTGAAAATCCGCTATCGTATTGACGGCATTTTATATGATATTTTGAATCTGCCACGGCGGATTCAATCTCCGCTTGTTTCCCGCATTAAAATAATGGCTAAACTAAACATCGCGGAAAAACGTTTGCCGCAAGACGGTCGTATTGAAATCAAAATCGCCGACCGCCTGATTGATATTCGAGTGTCAGTCATTCCTACCGCCTTTGGTGAAAGAGTAGTGCTGCGATTGCTGGACAAGTCCACCAATATCCTGATGCTTTCCGATCTGGGCATGCACGATGAGCGCATCAAGATGCTGGACCGCCTGATTAAATCACCTTATGGGATTATTCTGGTTACCGGCCCCACAGGCTCGGGCAAGACCACAACACTTTACGCGGCCCTATCCACAATCAACCGGCCGGAAATAAATATTATTACCATTGAAGACCCTATCGAATATCAAATGGATGGTGTCGGGCAAATTCAGGTAAATCCCAAAATTGATCTGACTTTTGCCGCAGGTTTGCGTTCGATTGTCCGTCAGGACCCTGACGTTATCCTGATCGGTGAAATCCGTGACCGCGAAACTGCGGAAATCGCCATTCAATCATCGCTTACCGGCCATCTCGTATTTTCCACATTACACACCAACGATGCCGCCAGCGCTGTTACGCGCCTGATTGATATGGGCATTGAACCGTTTCTGGTAACTTCTTCGATTGTTGCGATTATCGCCCAGCGTCTAGTGCGCCTTCTTTGTCCACACTGCAAGGAAACATATAAACCGGATACAGAAACCCTGTCAAATTTGGGTTTAGATCCTTCGGTTTTAAAAAAGAATACTTTTTACCGAAAAAAAGGCTGCAACCTGTGTATGCAAACAGGCTTCCGGGGGAGAACAGCGATTTTTGAGATTATGATTGTTGATGACGCAATCAAGAGACTCATTTTAACAACATCCGATGCCAATCAAATTAATGAACTGGCACTGAAACAAGGCATGATCACATTACAGAAAGACGGTATCGATAAAGTATTAGGCGGCATAACGACTGCGGAAGAGGTGTTGCGCGTAACACGATCGTTAAATCGTAAGGAAGATATTGTCCAGGAAGCATAAATACTCAGGGATAAAGACTAAAAGTGGATAGGTTGAAAGAAAAGACACAAAACAAAATGATCGAATTTTACAAAATAAGCGGAAGCGGCAATGATTTCATCATTATTGATAACCGCGATTTATCTTTGAATGTTGGCGATCTGCCCACATTTGCCCGTAAAGTTTGTAAGCGAAAAATTTCCGTTGGCGCAGATGGATTGTTTCTTATTGAACCATCCAAGACCGTGGATTTCAAATGGCAGTTTTTTAACTCGGATGGCTCGATGGGGGAAATGTGTGGTAACGGTAGCCGTTGTGTCGCACGCTACGCTTATCTGAAAGGCATTGCTCCAAAAAATATGTCCTTCGAAACTATCGCCGGCATAATTTCCGCCGAAGTAAATGGTGACGTCGTTAAAGTTCGACTGACCGATCCGTCAACAGTCCAATCTATAGGAAAGCTTATTTTTGATGATTGCCAATTTGTTTTAGACACTGTCGATACCGGGGTTCCCCATGCCGTTACTTTTGTCGATAATCTGGAGACATGCACAGTTTTTGAGTGGGGACGTAAAATCCGCCACCATGAGTACTTTCAACCAAGAGGAACCAATGCCAATTTTGCCACGGTAATTGACCGGCATAATATTCGGGTCCGTACCTACGAGCGTGGAGTTGAAGATGAGACTCTGGCCTGCGGCACAGGGGATGTTGCCACGGTTTTAGCCGCAGCCTCGCGGGGATTGGTGGAAACGCCTGTGGATGTCATAGTCCAAAGCGGGGAGACACTGCGTATTTACTTTACAAAAAAAGATGACAGCTTTTGCGAAATTTATCTTGAAGGTAAAGTAAAAATAGTCTATCACGGGTTTCTTTTTGAGGAGGCTTATAAATCATGATTATGATATTACCCTCCGCATTGCGGGATAAATGATAAATTCTGGAGGTTTTAACTTGAAGACAGCAGAACGATTAACAAAAATACCACCATATCTATTTATGGAACTGCGAAAAAAAATCACTAAGTCAAGAAGCGAGGGAGTGGATGTAATTTCCCTGGCTATCGGTGACCCAGTGGAATCAACTCCCGATTCGATTATCGATGAACTTTGCCGGAGCTCCCGCGATCCTCAAAACCATCGTTATCCCACAGATGAAGAAAAAGGAATGCTGGCTTTCCGTAAGGAAGTTGCCCGCTGGTATTTGGAAAGATATGGAGTTACTTTAAATCCTGAAAATGAAATTTTAGGGCTTATCGGTTCCAAAGAAGGTTGCCATCACTTTGTCTTGGCAAGAGTCAATCCGGGTGATACTGTACTAATGACTGATCCCGGTTATCCGGCCTATCGTTCCAGTATTCTTATGGGGGAAGGCGTGCCCTACAATGTTCCCATTCTGCCGCAAAACAATTACTTGCCGATTCTGGAAGATATCCCTTCTGATGTGGCTAAAAAAGCCAGTGCCATGTTCCTCAATTATCCGAATAATCCGACAGGAGCCTGTGCCACACTGGAATTCTTAAATAAACTGGTCGCTTTTGCCCGCGAGTTTGACATCGCAATTTGTTACGATAATCCCTACAGCGAAATTGTGTTTGCCGGACAGGAGCGAATTAGCTTTTTGATGGCCCAAGGGGCTAAAGATGTGGGAGTAGAACTCAATTCACTTTCCAAACCATTTAATATGTGCGGCTGGCGCCTTGGCATGGCTTGCGGTAATCCGGATCTTATCGCGGCTATCAGCAAGGTCAAGGAAAACACTGATTCTGGAATTTTCAATGCAGTGCAATTTGCCGGAATTCAGGCTCTGAAACATGAGGCAGGATTTATCGAGGAAATGCTCTCCATATATGGCCGCAGGCGTGAGATGGTTTTGAAAACACTCAAAAAGATCGGCATTGATTTTAATCCGCCGCGTGGAACTTTTTATCTATGGGTGCCAGCACCCAAAGGAATGACTTCACTGGATTTCACCAACCGCCTTTTTGATAAAACTGCCGTGGTTGTTGCCGCCGGGACCGCTTACGGCAAATATGGTGAAGGCTTTATCCGTATATCTCTGACAGTACCTGATGAGCGTTTGCGGGAAGCAATGGAACGTATTGAAAAAGAGTTTAAATAAATTGCCCTTCTGATATTGCGAGGAACAAAGCGACGCGGCAATCTCTGTGCCTTCTTGTTCTACATTGCATTCAGAATCTACAAAAGAAAGATGACTAATTATGGAAATGGGTATTCTTGGCCTTCCCCAAAGCGGGAAGAGCACATTATTTGAAATCATGACTGGCGTCAAAAGCGGCCAGTCGCATAGCGAAACAGTTGTACGCGGTCAGGCTTCGGTTCCGGATGAGCGTTTTGATAAGCTCGTCGAAATATACAAGCCGCAAAAAGTATCTCCGGCAAAAGTTCCTTTTGTGGATGTCCATGCCGTGGGCGAACACCCATGGGAAGCGATCCGCCAGAACTTAAGCGGCACGGACGGTATCCTGCATGTCGTCGATGGGTTTTCCCTGCCGGATGTTTCTCTGAGTCTCGACGCCTATCGTAAGCTGGAGGACGAATTGGTTCTTTCCGATCTGCTCATCATTGAAAAGAAGCTGGAGCGGCTCACCAAAATGTCCAAGAAGGCAATCTCCCCGCAGGAGACGGCTCAAAACGACCTTCTGCCAAAATTACAGGAATGTCTGGAAGCGGGAAAACCACTGCGTACGGCAGGGCTTACCACTGCAGAAATTCTTACAATGCGGAGTTTTTCTTTCTGGTCAATCAAGCCGGAACTCGTTGTCGTCAATGTTGCCGAGGATAATCTTTCTTTTGCCAATGACTTTGCTAAAGCCGCAAAAATCTCCGAACCGGTCATGGGCATTTGCTGCAAGATAGAGGCGGAGCTTTCCTCGCTGGAGGCAACCGAGCAAAAAGAATTTTTATCATCGATGGGAATTTCCGAACCGGCATTTGGTCGTATTATCCGCGCGGCTTTTTCTCTTCTAGGGCGCATGTCTTACTTTACCGTCGGAGAAGATGAAGTTAAGGCCTGGGTAATTCCTCTGGAGACCAAAGCCCCGAAAGCCGCCGGTGCGATTCACAACGATTTTGAACGAGGCTTCATCAAGGCTGAGGTCATGTCTTATAACGATTTCATCGCTCATAGCGGCGTCACTGCGCAGGTAAAATCAGCAGGCCGCCTACGTCTGGAAGGGAAAGAATATATCGTCCAAGACGGCGACATTATCAATTTCCGTTTCAATGTATAACTATTCAGAAACGGTTACGTACAGTTTCATGCCTACAGCACTTTGATTTAGGACTGCAATTAGCTGCGGCCGGTCATAGCTGCTAGCTTTGCTAAAAAGGCTTCCTGATCATCAGTGTTAAGCGCGATAATCTCACCAGGACAAACCGCGCTTTTATCTTTTCTGAGAATATTGGCTACAACTTCATCGGCATCGATCTTTACTTTGTTTTCTTCCAGAAATTTATTTGCAGGTTGTGAAACCAAACTTGTATGTATTGCCGCAATAATCCCTGAATAGACAATAAGCCTCGCTGCGGCAAGCCCGATTACTTTATCAAACAGGATGAATTTATCTTTTGCCAGCTTGTATTTTTCCAGGCAATCCCAAAGAGGCGCAATCCCTGAACCATCAGAAGAGTAAATAATTTCATCACCCCTAACCAATGCCAACGAGTATTTTGTAAAATCAGGATTCAGCATAAAATATTTCCCTCTATTATTAAAGATTGTTAAAAACGTCCCGAGTAAATATTGTATAAACATAAAACAAGATCATTATTGCCTGGCAACCAGATACTTCCGCCATGGATTTATATGGGGTAAGCTTCTACTGAAGCTACAAAGTCATAAAAACCACTTCCAATTTTTTTAATAAATACTTTATTATTCAACCGGAATCTTAAATTAACCCATTGCTATAAATGTGAGATTAAGAACAATACCAAAGATAAGACCGGAAGCTATACAGCCGAGGATTGATGTTCTAAATTCAACTTCTTTTCTTTCTGACTTAAAAGTTAAAGACATTATTTCTATAATTACAAAAGCAATTATTGTTACAGCAAGAATTGACATGAGCATGTAAAATTTACCGAATTTTTCAAAGTACTGGTAAATTGCC
>JANXZU010000020.1 GCA_025355345.1 Syntrophaceae bacterium | reverse complement strand
CTTTATTCCGGCAGGGATGAGACCGTCGATGAATCGCAGTTTTTCTTCCACTGGGGTTACCTCAATGAAACCATAAAAAAAACAGCGCCGGGCCGCGCCGATCAGGTCGGCTTCTACATGGTCGGCGTTGTCAGGCCTGATTTGGCAGCAGATACAGCCATAGCAATCGACAAGGCATTTAAAAACTCACTTGCGGAAACATTAACCGAAACGGAAAAAGCTTTTAATCAGGGTTTTATCGCTATGAGTGGAGCCATTGTTACCGCCATCCAGATGGTTTCTTTTGTCGTCATTATCATTATCATGGCTGTCGTTGCCAACACCATGGCGATGACCACAAGGGAACGCACGGGCGATTACGCCATTATGAAAACACTGGGCTTCGGCGGCAAAGAAATCACTATTCTTATTTTTGGCGAAGCTCTGGTGATTACCTTCACCGGATGCGCAATTGGCATGATCCTGACATTTCCGGCGGCAAAAGCCTTCGGCGCGTCACTTGCCAATTTCTTCCCTACATTTCTTGTTTCTCCGGAGACTCTTTACTATGATGTTTTAGCCGCAATTATCATCGCAATCCTTGCCGCTATAATTCCCACCCGTCACGCCATTGCCATCCGCATTGCCGATGGGTTGAGGAGGATCGGCTGATGGCAGTTCCTGTCTCATATAGCATTCGCAATCTTAGTAAGCGCCGGTTGACAACAATCCTTACCGTTTCCGGCATGGCGCTGGTTGTCTTTGTGTTCGCCGCCGTATTGATGATGGCTGCAGGCCTGCAAAAAACGCTTGTGGACACCGGCTCCAATGACAATGTGGTCGTAGTGCGCAAAGGCTCAACGTCGGAGGTCATGAGCGGAATAGAGCGGAATCAGGCATCCATTGTGGAAATGCTGCCGCAGATAGCCATCGGTGCCGATGGACAACCCCTTATGGCCAAAGAAACAGTTGTGCTGATTGCGCTGCAAAAGAAAGGTGAGGAAAATGCATCCAGCCATTCCAACGTCATTGTGCGTGGTGTGCAGGCCCAATCTGTGCCAATGCGGCCTCAGGTTAAACTCGTCGCGGGACGAATGTTTAACATGGGATCATCGGAAGTCATCGTGGGAAACAGCATCGCTAAAGGATTTTCCGGAGTCGGCCTGCAGGGAACACTAAACTGGGGAATGCGTACATGGACTGTCGTCGGCATATTCGACGCGGGAAACACCGGTTTTAGTTCCGAGATTTGGGTTGATGTCGATCAGGCCATGCAAGCCTTTCGCCGGCCTGTTTACTCATCGCTGATTTTTAAATTGCAGGATCCGGCAAACTTTGAACAGGTTAAAGCGGCAATTGAAACTGACCCGCGCCTGAAACTGGAAGCTAAGCGGGAGACAAGGTTCTATCTTGATCAATCCGAAATGATGGCAAAGTTTCTGCGGATTCTGGGAATGTCGCTCACTGTTATCTTTTCTATCGGCGCGATCATCGGGGCAATGATTACAATGTATTCGGCGGTTGCCAACCGGACCGCCGAAATCGGCACCCTGCGCGCGCTTGGTTTCCGCCGTCGCGATATCCTGCTGGCGTTTCTTGCGGAATCTCTTCTGCTGGGGTTCATTGGCGGTGTTGTGGGATTATTCTTCGCATCCTTCATGCAATTTATTACCGTCTCCACGGTAAACTTTCAGACGTTTTCCGAACTGGCTTTTAAATTCACGCTCACTCCGGCCATAATTACCGAGGCGATGGTGTTTGCCCTTTTCATGGGATTTGTCGGTGGCATGCTTCCGGCGATGCGTGCTTCGCGCATGAATATTGTCGATGCTCTGCGGGCGGCATGAGAAAAAAAGGCTGCTCCTGTGACTGAACGGGAGCAACCTTTTGATTTACTTGATGCAGGTTATTTCTTATTTATTCAGCTTTCTTTTTGGCACCTGCCTTTTTAGTTTCTTTGGCTTCAATGCTTGTGACACTTATTACAATACAAGATAATCTTTGATTCCATCAAAAGTTTTTTGTTTAATTCCTTTGATCTTCATAATATCTTCGACTGCCTTATAAGGTCTTCCGTCGATAATGGCTTGAGCCTTTACCGGACCGATGCCGGGCAATGCGTCCAGGGTTGCTTTATCAGCCGTGTTGATGCTTATTTTTGTTCCCGGAGCAAGTTTTGTAGCGGCTGTTTTAGCTGATTTAGCCGTGGTCTTCACCTCTTTAACCGGTTTGGAATCAGCTACAGCGGTTGTCGCTGTTGTTGCCGTTGTCGCTGCTGTTGCTGCACCGACTGTAACTAATGGTTTAATTTTGGTAACTACTTTTGCGCTCAACCCGGCTTTAGAAAGCTCATCTACTGATTTGTAGGGACGTGCGGCGATAATCTTTTTTGCCGTTGACGCGCCAATACTGGGAAGGGCTTCTAACTCTTTCTGCGAAGCATTGTTGATATCAACCAGTCCGGCTACAGCCTTCTGTGTCTCTGCCTTTTTAGCTGCCAGGGCAGAAGAGGCTGCGGGTCCCATAATAAATACCGCACTGATAAGTAAGGCAAAAGATAATAAACAAAAATGCTTCAACGAAATACTACTGACTTTTTTCAACATACTGTTCCTCCTTTTTATTGTTTTTGATTTATTTTGTTAAACAACTACACCATAATCTGGATTATAAGTTCCGAAATTATGCTACAAAACAGGATTAATCTTATATTGCTATTTGTAAAGTTTCAAATATGGGAGACAATCCACTCTTCTGTGGGGCTGACCAAAAGACACAGACTGCCTCCCCTTTAATATGTTATAGACCTTTCAAAAATGTTCCTAAAAGCAGCAATACGAATCCAACAACAACAAACCAAAAGGCATGAACAGAAACTACAGGGATAGCTACGAAAAAAGCTACAATCCCTAATACTCCAACAATCAACGAAATCAACCATGTTATTTTTTTTGGTGCATTAAGTTTCATGATATTTTCTCCTTTTTTTAATTAAATAATTCTCTTCTTGCCCCATGGACATGATGACCATTCGAAGAGAGTACAAAAATCAGTTTTCAGAAGAACCGACAAAGCGATAAATAAACGCTCCAATTATACCGCCTGCGATTGGGGCCAGCCAGAAAAGCCATAACTGAGCAATTGCCCAATCTCCGGCAAATAGAGCTACCCCTGTGCTGCGAGCGGGATTGACTGAAGTATTAGTTACAGGGATGCTAATCAGGTGAATCAATGTAAGACAAAGACCAATAGCGATTGGCGCAAGTCCTTGAGGGGCGCGCTTGTCGGTCGCTCCCATAATAACAAACAAAAACATCATGGTCATGACAACTTCAGTGATGAGCGCTGCCAGAAAGGTGTATCCTCCAGGTGAATGGGTGCCGTAACCGTTCGAGGCGAAACCAGATGCCAAATCAAACCCGGCTTTGCCACTGGCGATTAGATAAAGGATTCCTCCTGCGACTATAGCACCAAGAACCTGGGCGACGATGTACGGCAGTAGTTGTTTCGCCGGAAAGCGACCGCCAGCCCAAAGCCCGACAGATACTGCCGGATTCAGATGGCAACCGGATATATGACCAATCGCGAAGGCCATCGTCATTACTGTTAAACCGAAAGCTAATGAAACACCAAGCAAACCAATGCCAACGCCTGGAAATGCAGCAGCTAGAACCGCGCTACCGCATCCACCGAGAACCAGCCAGAATGTTCCTATAAACTCTGCACCGTATTTCTTCATGCTTTTCCTCCTGTCAATTGCTGCTGATGATATATAATAGCAAAACCAACTAAAACATGGGGATGTTTGAACCGCCCCCTTTTTCTCTGAAGGGGTTAGTTCGCCTTTTTTATTCAGTGCCTTCTTTATTCAGTGCTTTCTTGATGATACCAACAATAGCCATTAACGCACCTCCACCTGCACCGCCAGTAGCAACACTTCCGGCAACACCGGCTGTATCCATACTTCCAGCTCCGGCAGCGGCAATAACGCCTAACAATGCCAGAATCTGACCGCCAAGCCCACCGCCGATCATACCGGCAATGGAATTACCGACAGTACCCAAAGATTGATCCTTCATTGCGGCACCGGCAGCATTACCACCAACCGCTCCACTGATTAACTGGATAATAATAGGTAACCAAGTTTCCATAACAATTCCTCCTTTTATTAAGTTAAAGTGTTAAATGCAATCGCATGCTTTGCATTATAATAAAAGTTAAACCGTTTTCAGCTGCAATTACATATTTCAAGTGAAAAATATTTACAAGTCTCTTGCATAAAATATATACGTTGCAAATTTGCGGCATAACTCACCGAGAAATTACTTTGGATCTGCTTCCTGAATGTTCTGTTCATCCATACTATTAGTATTCTGATTTTTACGGTTAGCTTGAACGCAAATTACTATAATACTACTTCGCATCCGCTGCCTGAGAGATTGTTTGATAGATACTATTTATTTTTCGGTATTTATAGTCTTATATATTTTGAATGTCAATTAAATATTTGCCACTCTTAGACGCTTAGATTGAATCTAAGCTATCCGCTAAAATAATCTTTTTAATTATATCTTTATTTCCTTTCATCTCCTTGAGTAGATCCGGATCAACACCCTGAGAAAAAGGGCAACTAGCCATGCAGATTCCTGTGCCATTTTTCATCCACATCTCCATACACCTGGTTTCGTTGTGCGGCCATTGTAGTATTCCGTTGATCATTTCCGGTACCCCATTGCTGATGGCTTTGGCCGGACAATTTCGCGCGCATTTTCCACAGGCAAGACAGAATTCAACCAGGCCAAAGTCAACCGGACCGTCTTCTCTAAGCGGTAGATTTGTCAATACAGCTCCGATCTTCAACCTGTTGCCATATTGTTTATTCACCACCATATTGCACCGACCCATCTGGCCGATTCCCGCATCTACAGCCAACGGAGCAATTGGCGAATAATATTCGATAAAGTTATCAGTCTGCGCGTCATATCCCAAAGACTTTATGTATAACACCAATTGTGCGGTAACAGCGGTGCTTCGGGCGTAACCCAGCATGGAGGCTATCTGGACTTCAGCGCCCGGCGCATTGTTCACCATCTCTTTATTTAAAGCGGCTGCAATTACTACTGCATATTTATAAGAAAGAGAAATCTGTTTTCCATAACCACCACCCATACCAAAGATATCGCCCCTATGTGAATAGTGATGGTGGCTATTGAGGCTGGCAATCCCCGCGATATCCGCACCATAACTGAGTGCCAGTGATTTGATGACTGCGCTCATTTCCGCTGGTTCATTATCTGTTTTGTATTTAGATATTGCCTTGCTGCGGGCTTCCTTATTGATCATATTTGCCATTCTGGCGGCAGGCGCCGCCATGGCCAAATAAGTGATATCATCTCCTTTGTCGGCTGCACCCATTTTCAGCATCCGGTCAGGATTCATCGGCATCTTTTTACCTGTTATATCCAAAAATATATTGATGATCTTCAGGATAAATGCCATCCATTTCGATCTCTTTTTCATACAATCCGGTTCAATACTGAATATTTTAGCAATCGTCGCTCGAGTGCTTTCCCTGACCCTATCATCTTCTTTCTGCAAACCGGGATGAGCTTGATAATATTCCCGGTATTTTTTTGTCCCCTTAATCAGGCCCAGGCGTGAAAACATGGTATCTCTTTCGTCAAATTTTGTCATAATTTCAAACCTTAAAGACAGGGACTTACCCGTCCCGTATACTTCATTTTTACCATAGGGCAAACTTGGCAATCGCTTGCCCGGCAGCAAACGGCATCCCAATCTTAACGTTCTTGCAATAACACATCAACTGAGCTCCGGTCAAATAATCATAAATAATAATTCGGCCGAATTTTTATTATTTAAAAGCGGAGAGCTGTTGTGATTGATCTTTATAGTATTTGATAAAAACCCATCCTCTGTGTTATGAATATCAATAGATCAATACAAAATCAGGAGGAAACAAAATGATTACTGTTATTGCCAAGCTGCCGATTAAGGAAGGGAAAATGGATGAAGCCTTAGCGGAAGTGAAAAGTTTGATATCTGAAGTAGCCAAGGAAGAAGGAACGGTGCTGTATTCTATTAATGTAGAAAAGGCCAATCCCAACACTCTTGTTTTTGTCGAACAATACAAGGATAAAGATGCTTTTATTTTTCATTCATCCACACCTCATTTTACAGCATTTTTTACCAAAAGTGCGGCGTTTATCGGGGACAATCCAGAAATTACCGTGCTGAAAGAGATAAGCAGAACTTAGATTTTAAATGCAGTGTGGATGCGGTGCGCCTCATCCACACTGCAACTGCAGCTCTTACCTTATTTTACCTGTTGCCCATTTACTTTGAAAATACTTTCTTCAGGATTTCCGTTGTGCGTGCTTTAGGATTTGTCCTGATCTTTGCTTCCTCCTGCCCCAATGTGTGGAAAAGACCGTCCAGAGCCTTTGTGGTTACATAATGGTCAAGATCAATTGATTCCGTCGTGGAGTCTGGTAATATTGACAGATATTTACTTTTCAATGTTTTGTATGATTTGGTGACGCCAGCTTTATTCATGCTGGAGGAAATCACCGGCTTAAAAGCCGCCGAAAGCTTTGTTGATGTTTTGCCATGGAAATATTCAGTCGCCGCGGTATTTCCACCGTTTAAGATATCTCGGGCATCCTGAAAACTCATATCCTTAATAGCTGCTATAAATATTGGCTTTGCCTTAGGTGCCGCTTTCTCCGCCGCCCGGTTCATACTCAAAATAAAAGCATCCACCTCTTTGTCAAAACCTGCCGCACGCATCACTTCCGTCATCACTTGAATTTTTTCGGGCAGTAGTATTTTAATTGCTTCATTACGCAAATAACCATTTTCCACAGAGACCAACCCAACCGCTTTTGCTGTCCCTAAAGAGAGAGCTTCCTTGAGCCCGGATGTGATAGTTTTATCATCGAGTGAGCTAACTGACGACGCTTGCAGCTTTTTATAAATATCCGTTAGCTCACCTGAAAAAACTATCTGCGGCAATATCAAGATTAACAAAAACACCAAACTTAATTTGTAAATTGTTATTTTACCCATCATTTCCTCCTTGTTTAAGTGTTATAAATCTGGTGTCCTGACCTGCCCCCGCCATATAATTGTTTGTGCTACTTTCCGTCATACTTGCGCTATTTCAGCCTTACGTCTTTAGCCTTCCGCCTAACCCAACATCGCCCTTACCTTGCCGGATAGTTCTTCCAGCCGAAAGGGTTTCTGGATGAAGCCGTTGCAGCCGCGATCCATGATCTCTTTGGCTTCTCCGGTGAGGCTGTATCCACTCGATAGAAGAACTTTGACCTTTGGATTGATCTTGCGGAGACGATCAAATGTCTCCCCGCCTGATATACCC
>JANXZU010000017.1 GCA_025355345.1 Syntrophaceae bacterium | reverse complement strand
CCTTGCTCGGTCAAAAGTTTAACTGCATCAATCTTAAATTGCTTTGAATAACTCTTTTTCTTTGTTGTCATATCTCACCTCCAAAAGTTTAGTTTCTATAACACGCTTTTCGAGGTGTCCGCTACACCTATACCACTTCAGATGGACACAAAGCATATTTACAGGCCACTGAAGATGCCTTTGGTGGAAATATTGACTATGCAATGTTGGTTAAGGTTTATGGCAATGAAAATGATAGCCAAGATAAATCTGCAAGGAAATATAGCCCTCCTAAATGTACCGACATTAAAAAAGTTTTAATAAGCGGTAATCCTAATGGAAGGCTTGTCTCGACAAGCTTTGCCGAAAGACAAAATTTAAATATGCGTATGAGTATGAGAAGATTTACAAGACTAACAAATGCTTTCTCGAAGAAAGTTGATAACCTTGAAGCCGCAGTAGCATTGCATTTCATGTATTACAACTTTTGCCGCATACATAAAAGTTTAAGAGTAACTCCCGCAATGGAAGCGGGGATTACAGATCATGTGTGGAGTTTGGAAGAAATTATACTACTTTTGTCTTGATTATTAAGTATGTTTTTTTTCAACAGGATAGACTTCATGTTTTGGGTCCCACCACAATATTTTGAAAATATTTTCTATCCGAAGTCCCCAAAGCCGTTGCTTACCAGATCCATTTTTAATATCTAATTGATACAAGGTTTCATAATCCATATAACCTAATTCAGTTAAGCGCCTTTGGGCTTTTGGAATTATTTTATTGATGGGCAGCGGATGGCTACTTCCGCTTAACTCACGCCATTTTACATTTTCATATTCATGTAATCTGTTTTTAATATCTTGAAGGGTACTAAGGTGGCACGGCCACGAACCAGATGTATCCATACACTCAAAATGCCATGATATAAACTGATTTTGATAACCATCGGGGTTTTTTGTATGGATTGCTTCTTTGGTTGTTACTGGCTGGAAATTTGTTTTTGGAGTTTTATTATGCTTACCCATCTATTTAAGACCGCTATAATACTCCACCATTGCTCCATGACTAATTACATTGCTACAAGAATCACCACACCCGCAATTACCACGTGCGTTTCTCCACGGCTCTTCTAAGTGAGTTAAGTCAACAAGCCATTGAGCTGATTTATCTCCATAGTGTTTTAATATGCTTTTAATAGTTTCTTTTTGAGTTGACGTTAAATTACATGTTTTAGACTTTGGTAAATCAGATACCGCAATTTTAAATTTACCCTTATGGAATTGAAACAGATCAGGAACTACAGGACCATTGGCCCACGCCTGAATTTCTTCATTAAAAAGTGGTTTCTCGTCCCATACTAATGACCACGCTTGGCAGTAGTATATCAATTTTTGTAATTTTACTGTTGTCAATGTGTTGTTTTGTTGTAATATATAACGTGCTACATCAAAAACGGTTGTCTTGACTTGAGTACCCATAACCCTTCCCCCTCGGTTATTTCTGACTCGTTTAACTTTTGATGAGTGCATTATACCACGCTTGTCAAGTTTTTTGTTAAAGCAGATCAATAAGTCAATTATTGACTTGATTAAACGTATAAAAATATTGTTATTCAAAATGAGTCACTACCGATTGTTTGCTGATATTGGTCAAATTCTTTATTTCTGCTATGTTCATTATTTATCGTTATTTATAGTTGCAAGCTTGTTTCAGACAAACAGCGTGTCATGCTTTCCACATCTTTGATGTTGGATAACATTCTGCTTCCTTTACATTTAAACATACGCGGGCGTTTTTCTTCTTACGGGATATTATTTACCCCAGTGCCTTTTTCAGGGTATCCATGTTCAGATTGCCACCGGACATTATCATAACCACTTTCTTGCCTGCCAGTCGGTCTTTTATTTTGTAAGCCGCCATCAGAGATACGGCACCGGCACCCTCAGCCAGATTGTGTGTGGTTGTCAGCGCTAATCTAACACCTTCAAGTATTTCGTCTTCAGTTAGCAGCACAACATCGCTTATGGTATCCTTGAGAATTACATAGGGTAGATGGAATACAGCTCTTGCGGCAAGACCGTCCGCGACTGTATGAGCATCATCAAGAGTTACAATTTCACCCTTTTTCCAGGAATTGTAGAAGGAGGGGGCATTCTGAGCCTCCACGCCAATTATCTCTATATCGGGTTTTAATACACTCATGGTTTTTACGAGCGACGCGCAACCCGCGCCGCCGCCGATAGGACAAATGATAGTATCTACTTCCGGCAGGTCCTCAAGAATCTCCAGACCCATTGTCGCCAGGCCGTTTAAGATTTCCGGTTCGTTGCCCTGCTGGACATAGTAATAACCGGCACTGTCCACAAGCTCTTCGCAGTATGACTGCGCGTCATAGAAGTCTTCCCCGTGGACAATGAGTTCCGCTCCATAGCTTTCTATTGTTCTGTTGATTTCAGGATTATTGTTTTCCGGCACTACAACTGTGCAGGGTACATGAAACCATTGTCCAGCCCATGACATAGCAAGGCCGTGGTTGCCTCTAGTCGCCACAAGAATTCCGTTTTCCAGTTCTTCCTTTGACATGTGATGAAAGAAATTGAGTGCCCCTCTTATCTTGAATGATCCAGTCGGATTGTGGTTTTCATGCTTAATGAATGCCTCGCAGCCTATTCGTCTGGAAAGCTCTGAATAGCGTATCAGGTTTGTCCTGTTCAGATAGCTTTTAATAACGGATCTTGCCATGAACGCCCCTGTCACATTGACTTTCTTGCTTAACGCCTCATACTTTTTCAGCATAAAATCCTCCTCCTTTTCCCCTTTACACCAAGTTGATTTACCGGGTATAATACCAGGTAACCTTTCAAAAATTTATATTTTTTTGAAAGAAACTTGGTATTAGTCTTCAGTCTAAAAAACTGCTAACCATTTCCGCATATCTGACGGCCGCTCCCATATTGGCGGCAACAATAGCCTTTCCACGGGCGCCTCTTGCCACCATTTTCTCAGGATGCTTCAAAGCCTGAAGAACTTGTTGCAATAATTCTTCTTCATCTTTTATGGTCACACCGCAACCAGCGTCTTCCAGCAGAACTTTTTCTTCACTGAAATCTTCCATCGACGGGCCATAAAAAATCACCTTACCCCAGGCCGCTGCCTCTAAAATATTTTGGCCACCCTTGGGAACAAGACTGCCGCCGCAGTAGACAATGGTAGCCAGAGAATATATCTTGAAGAGTTCTCCGATTACGTCAACAATAATGATTTTCTCTTTGCTCCGGATTTTGCCGTTATTCATGTCGCTCATTGTAATAACGTCTGATAATTCTGCTGATTGCAGAAGCTCCCTGATTGCGGTTGTTCTTTCCACGTGGCGCGGAACAATAATCAATTTAAAGTCCGTATAATGTTTTAACAGTTGTTGATATACTCTAATAACTATTTGGTCTTCACCCGGATGGGTGCTGCCGGCGACAAAAAATCTTTCACCGATCTGCAGATTAATCCGGCGCGCAATTTCTTCCTGCATGGCAGGCGAGGCCATAGCCGCAAGCGCGTCATATTTGGCGTTTCCCAACACCTCTATTTTGTCTTCATCCATACCTATGTTTTTTATCCTTGACGCATCAACCTGTGCAATCATCGCGGCAGCGCTAAGATCTGCAAGTACCCTCCGCCAGAAATACCTCGTCAGCAGATATTTTTTGTAAGATCGCGGCGACAGTCTTCCATTAACCATCAATGTTTTTACGGCGGATAATTTACATGCTTTAAGAAAATTGGGCCATATTTCTGTTTCCACCATTACAAATACAGCGGGCTTCGCCAATCGAATGATTTTACGTACAGCAAACGGAATATCCAGCGGAAAATAAATAAAAGCATCGGCACTTTTTACTAATTGCTGCGCCATTTGCCGGCCTGTTTCAGTACTGGTGGAAAAGATTATTTTAAGTTCCGGCCTTTTCAGTTTTAGCGAAGCGACAATTGGCGCTGCCGCGGTAACTTCACCAACCGAAACTGCATGAATCCAGACGCGCGGCCCAGCACCTAAATTTGTCAGAATTTGAGCCTGCCTTCCGCCCAGTTTCTGGATGAAGCTTTTGCGGTACTTGCCTGTAATGGCCATTTTTAATATGAAATAAGGCAAGATGACAAAGGCGGCCGCAAACAGCATTGCATTGTATAAAATATACATTAATGTATCTCTACTTTGCATCTTATTCCTAAAAAAAGGAATTAAGGTATTCTAATATATCTTTCAAATATTTGTCGGAAACCCGATCAACACACTTTGCATTATAAAAAGAATAGTCCAATGTCTTTATTTGTTCCAGCATGACGAAGCCTGTAATTATTTTACATCCACTCAGTTCAATATGTAACGGATAATCTTTCTTTTGGGAAGTGATTGGACAAACTATAACTAAATTAGTTAAACGATTAAAGTCATTTTTACTGACTACCAATACCGGCCTTTGATCGGCTTGCTCGACGTTATTCCCCGGATTGGTATCAATCCAAATAATGTCTCCCTGTTTTGGAATATACATTACCAAGCATCATGTCCTTTGGGGCCATCCCAAAACTCTTCCGGTTTTTCACCGGTATAGCCGGAAAACAAGGTTTCTAAATCATATTTTTTGGGTTTTTGGATGATAATTCGATTTCTATCAGCAATTAGTTCCACCGATTCGTTAACCTGAATACCAACCATATCAATTAATTTTTTTGGAAGTCTGATTCCTTGACTGCCGCCCCAACTTTGAACTTTGGTGTACATAGCCGCGCCTCTGTCACAATGTATATACATATATAGACATTCAGTCAAGTGTAATTAAGGAATTTCCTAATATTTTCTTGACATAAAATTGCAATTTGCCTATATTCCTTACGTCTTTCCGCTGTAAAGAAAATTCTTGCCAAAAAGCGAACAAGAAAGGGGGGGCAACACTTATTTTACGTTTCTTATAAAATATTCTTTTACAAAAAAACAAGGAGGTACATTATGTTGCGACGTAGCATATTAATATTAAGTCTTTTGATAATCACATTTATCTCGCCTGCTGGCATTATGGCGCAGGAAGAACAACCGGCGGAGCTTACTGTTCAGGTACTCCCCCCTGAAGAGTTTATTCCCGAGGGAGATCCTACCCCACCGCCGCAACTCGCCGTGAAAGAGCCCGAACTTGTAGTTGTGCCGAGTGGCGAACAGCAAGTATACATGGTGCCAAACAGGGCTGGCGTATATTTCTATGGCGGACGTTGGTACAGACATCACCACGGCGTATGGTTCACGTCTCCTTCCTATGATGCGCCGTGGGCTTTTGCAGAACCGTCTGTAGTTCCTTCATACGTTGTTGATATACCACCGACGTATCCTCTGTATCTGCCACCCAGGTATTACCGGATTCATTATCGTGAATTCCATTCTCACTGGAGAACTTGGGACCGCGACCGCCATTGGGAAAGGCAGAGCTGGTACCGCAATGAAAGACGCGCGGAAATAAGACGCGATAGGATTCACAGAGCTAATGAACGGATGGTGAGAGAGCGAAACGAAAGGCATGATAGGGTGAAGGCTGATCCGATAGGACATAGGAATCGTCTCGCCGATCCCGGAAGATATAACAAGCCGGTGCATGTACGTCCACAGAAACCGGGGCATGTAGGCCCAGAGAAACCCGGTCAACCGGGACATGTAGGCCCAGTGAAACCCGGGCATGTAGGCCCAGAGAAACCGGGTCAGCCGGGGCATGTTGGTCCAGTGAAACCGGGGCATGTAGGCCCAGAGAAACCGGGTCAACCGGGACATGTTGGTCCAGTGAAACCGGGTCATGTAGGCCCAGAGAAACCCGGTCAACCGGGGCATGTTGGTCCAGTGAAACCCGGGCATGTAGGCCCAGAGAAACCGGGTCAACCGGGAAATGTTGGTCCAGTGAGACCCGGACAGGTAGGCCCGCAGAAACCGCAAGTGCAACAGCCAAGACCTCAAGTACAGCAGCCGAGACCGCAGGTACAACAGCCTAGGCCTCAGGTGCAACAGCCAAGACCCCAGGTACAACAGCCTAGACCTCAGGTGCAACAGCCAAGGCCGCAGGTACAGCAACCGAGACCACAGCCTCAGCCAAGACCTCAGGCACAGCCCAGGCCTAAGCCTCAGGACTGCAAAGGCAATAACTGCCCCAAATAACGGCATTACAGATGTAAAAAGTTTTCACAAAGGGCGCCAGTACGGCGCCCTTTACTATACAAAAAAGCAGAAAAAGTAAAAACATCTTGATTACTTAAACATTTATATCCTTTTTTTACCTATCCCTGTTTACTTTTGGAGTGTGTTCGTGTATATCAACGACATGAAAAAATGTCTAAAAATTACAGGACACATAGCACATAGCATGCACGTTTAAACCTGAAAATGAAAAATACCCAAGAAAAGGAGAATTATATGAATTTATTTATGCAACCCAAGAAGTACAAGGGCCTTATGGCCGATGAAGGATCGAAGGCCATCATGACCAAAACCATTGCTTTCTTCGAGAAAATGGGCAAGACAAGGCTTCTCGATGACTTCAACAAAAAGCTTTGGTACAAAGAGTTTGTCGATTTCATCGGCAAAGAGCAGATCTTTGCCAAACTGCTCACCCCCAAACAGTACGCAGGTGGCGATGCGGACTGTCGCTGGGACACATCACGCAACAGCGAATACGCAGAGCTTCTGGCTTTCTATGGCTTGGGCTACTGGTATTGCTTCCAGGTAACCATCCTGGGACTGGGCCCCATCTGGATGAGCCCGAATGAAACAGCCAAAAAGAAGGCGGCCAAGCTACTCAAAGAAGGGGCGATCTTCGCCTTTGGTCTCTCCGAAAAAACCCACGGCGCGGACATCTACTCTGTGGGAGCAACACTCACCCCGAAAGGCGCAGGCGCTTACGTTGCCAATGGCGAGAAATACTACATCGGCAACGGCAACGAAGCCGAGATGGTCTCTACCCTGGGCAAAGTCAAAGACGGCACGGATGATTACACCTTCTTTGTTACTAACTACCGCAACAAGGCATATGAGCTGAAGAAAAACGTGATTTCCCATCAGGAGTATGTAGCCTGTTTTGAGATGCACGACTACCCCATTACCGATGAAGATATTCTCTCCCGTGGCCCTCATGCCTGGGATTCGGCTCTGAATACTGTCAATATCGGCAAGTTCAATATCGGCCCTTGCTCCATCGGCGTATCCCAGCACTGCTTCTACGAGGCGATCACCCACGCTTCCAATCGCATCCTGTACGGATTGAAGGTGACGGACATGCCGCATGTGCGCAAGAACTTCATGGACGCTTGGCTGCGCGTCATCGGAATGAAGATGTACCAGCGTCGCGCTACCGACTACTTCCGGGGCGCAAGCGAAAGTGACCGCCGCTACCTACTGTATAATCCCACAAGCAAGATGAAAGTAACCCTACAGTCTGAAGAAGTGGTCAATCTGCTCTGGGACGTTATCGCGGCAAAGGGTTTCGAAAAGGATACCTATTTCCACGCGGCGGCAGCCGATGTGCGCGGTCCTTCCAAATTGGAGGGTACCGTTCACGTTAACGTGCAGCTCATTCGCAAGTTCATGAAGAACTACTTCTTCGCCCCGGCTGAGTACAAACCGGTTGCGCCTGATTTCGCAAATAAAGACGATATGTTTCTCTTCAACCAGGGCCCCACAAAGGGCCTGGGCAAAGTACAGTTCCACGACTACAAGCCGGTATTCGAGGCCAGTAAAGACCTTCCAAACGTAGGCACATTCATTAAGCAGATTGTGATATTCAAAGAGATGCTGGAGAAGGCAGGACCGGACAAGGTGCAGGATATGGATCCCACCTTCTCCCTGCCTTTGGGAGAGATGTTCTCCATCGTAGTCTACGGCCAGCTTATCTTGGAACAGGCAAAGTTCGACAAACTTGACGCGGATGTCTTAAACCAGATCTTCGATTTCATGATTCGTGACTTCGCCCACTTCGCCCTACAGATTTACGGCAATCACACTACCACTGACGAGCAACGGGCATACTGCACGAAGATTATGCTCATTAAGGCAGTTGCAAATCCCGAGCAGTATAACAAGGTATGGGAAAAGTATGTTGCCACTTTGAACGGCGAATACGCCATGGCTGAATAGCGAACAAGCTTCAATAATTTTCAAGGCTACAAAGCGGGGAGGGCAATTGCTCTCCCCTTTTACTTTTATAAACAAGTGGGAATGTTGAAGGTTATTTAACTTCCTGCTATACGTAACAAAAGGCTGTAAATAGAATCATCCGTCGGAGGGCATTATCGCCGTGGTTTCAATTCTTTTTTTGAGAAGATTATGAAATGCTTCAATCGGCTGACCTCCAACTACTTCAAGAAAATTCGAGAGGCACAACACTTAATTGATCGAAACAGTTTATTGAAATATTAGAGACGTCCATACAACTGTCAACATTAGCTATGCCTCGTCATTACTGGGATTGCGATGATTGGCGATGCTTCTTCAACCGCCGTTTTGTGTGGTGCGGTGCGCCTAAGTGGATTATGCGCACGTAATTTTCAGTCCGTGGTACGAAGCATCTTTGGTTGTTTGAACTTGGTAATCCTTACTACAATTCCAAATTCAAAATTGTGTAGTTGCAGATGCAGACAGCTTCACTGCCATGGACCAATCTTTACCTATTCCTGTATTAGTTGTCCCTGCTTGAGATTATGCTGTTTTACCGGTGATTTTTTTGATTTAGTCTTGGCCTGTTTGAGTGACGCTTCAATAAATTTACTAAACAGGGGGTGGGGCTTGGTTGGCCGCGATTTGAACTCAGGATGAAACTGACAACCCAAAAACCAGGGATGATCCTTTATTTCTACAATTTCCGCCAAACGGCCGTCAGGTGACACACCGGTTATCTGCAATCCTTTATCCGTCAATATTTTTTTGTAATCATTATTAAACTCATAGCGATGACGATGCCGCTCCGAAATTTCCTTTTGCCCATAAGCAGCAAAAGCATATGAATCAGGAATAACCGCACAGGGCCAGGCACCCAACCGCATGGAAGCGCCCTTGTCTGTGACATCGCGCTGCTCAGGAAGCAGATCAATTACCGGATGGGAAGTTTGGAAATCAAATTCAGAGCTGTTGGCTTTAGCAAGTCCACAAATATTACGGGCATATTCCACCACAGCCATTTGCATACCAAGACAAATGCCAAAATAAGGAATTTTGTTTTCCCGAGAAAATCGTGCCGCCGTAATCATGCCCTCAATGCCGCGAATGCCGAATCCTCCGGGCACCAGAACTCCATCTACATCAGCAAGCTGATCTCCCAAGCCTTCTTCTTCCACTTTTTCTGAATCAATAAATTTTAGTTTAACACGACAATTATTGGCAATCCCACCGTGCACCAGCGCCTCATTGAGGCTTTTATATGAATCGGTCAGATTCACATACTTGCCGACAATGCCAATACATACTTCGTAAGGAGGATTATTAAATTTATCTACAACTTCTTCCCAGGCGTCAAGACGTGGCTGACCTGTCCAGATATTTAGCAGATCAACAATTTTGGCGTCCAACCCTTCGCGGTGATAAATCAGCGGCACTTCATAAATGCAACCAACATCCTTGGCTGTAAAAACAGATGTGACCTCTACATTGCAGAATAGCGCAATCTTGGATTTGATGTCTTCTGATAAATAGTTCTCTGTCCGGCAAAGAAGAATATCGGGCTGAATACCGATTTCGCGCAGCGCTTTGACGCTGTGCTGAGTCGGTTTTGTTTTAACTTCACCCGCGGTCTTGATAAAAGGAACCCAGGTTAAATGAATAAATATAGCGTTTTGTTTTCCGGCTTCGTTACGGAACTGGCGAATAGCTTCCAGAAATGGAAGAGATTCGATATCGCCCACCGTTCCACCGATTTCCACAATGGACACATCAAAACCTTCAGCAGTTTTTTTGATGTAATCCTTAATTTCATTGGTGATGTGAGGAATTACCTGCACGGTCTTACCCAGATAATCGCCGCGTCTTTCCTTGGTGATAACGGAAAAATAGACCTGCCCGGTGGTGAGATTGTTGCCCTTCCCCATACTGGTCGATGTAAATCTTTCATAGTGTCCAAGATCAAGATCAGTTTCCGCGCCATCATCGGTGACAAAGACTTCTCCATGCTGAAAAGGGCTCATCGTGCCGGGATCGACATTGATATACGGGTCCAGCTTTTGATTGGTTACTTTCAAGCCGCGACATTCCAGTACGGCTGAAATGGAAGCTGCCGCCAACCCCTTACCCAACGAAGAAAGAACACCGCCTGTGACAAAAATAAATTTTGTTTTCATGATTAATCCTCAAGACCCTACGTGTTTGCTTTAGGGCTCATACCAGTTATTTCCCTGATATGGCCCATTGCTTAATTCGCCCTGCCAATGCTTCGATCGGCTCGCTGAACAAATCAGCAAGCTCAATATTTTCCAGATAATTGTCATCCCAGACTACGTTATATTCATTTACCAAATTACGAATATCATTGTAGCGGTAACCCAAAACTTCTTTCTTTTTGCTTGCGGTCAGAAATTCATTATAGTCCACATGAAGCAAAACGAGATTGCTGACTATTTCATTTTCTCCCAGAACAGGCAAAATTATGATGGCGGCTCCGTCCGCTTTGCCCTTCCCGATATAAGCATGTCCGGTACTGACAATTGTCCTTTTGGTTCCCATCAGCATTGTGGAATTTTCCGCTCGCGATTTCATTTCTTTGGCCACGCCACACTTCTGCCGTATAATAATAGTCGAGCCTTCCTCAGGATTACCTCGCATATCAAGGTTGTTAATGGCATAAACAGTATATCCCCGCACGGCGGTAATGGCTGGCTGAATTCTGCTTATGGCAATTACGTTTCTGTAAGTAAGATCTTTGGCGGCAAATTTCAGCTCATCCAGAAGATCGAATATGATTCCTTTAAGTTCTTTTTCTCTCCTGCTTGTGCCGACTGTAACAGTTTTTGCCTGATGACGGATCGCGTCTATGGGCCTGGTCAATTCATCAATTGCCCGTCCCAGTGTTATATCCAAAAGATCTAGCGGCGAGGCAAAATCTTCCTCAGTCTTAAATTCATGGCGAAAATCTTCCAGCGGCAATTTACCGGCGGCATATTTTGCCAACAGCACCAGATCCGAAATTGTTCGGACACCCAGCAAATTGAATGCGCCATCATTGCGATGGCTATTGAAATTTTGACAAAACTCATTGATCAGGCGACGAAACTGGACATCCGCAATCTTCTCGTAAAGAGAATAATTCATTTTTATCTGCCTCGCCATTGCCAGATTCAGCTTGCTTCGAAATTCTCTGAAGATAAGCGCTTCTTCATCTATGGCACATGCTGCATAGTAGCCCCACAAATGTCCAGCCATAGTATTGAGGATGACCGGCATTGGCATAGCTGCAACCGGAAGGGAAATTACAGCATCGGCAACCTTATCAAAACGATCATCACCTTCATCGGCAAAAACAATGGCTGCGGCCTTGTGCGCTTTAAATATTGCCACATCCTTGGCGATATCTTCCACAACCGCCCCGGGACTTCCGGCAGCACAAACGAGGATTAAAGGTTCAGCCGACAAATCAATGTGCTTTTTATTTTCAACAATATCGGAGGAAATAGTTCTATAACATAGCTCACTGAGTTTAATTCTAATTTCATCAGCTGCCGCTTTGTTGGGGCCGCTGCCCACTATTGCCCAAAATTTCTTGCCGGTAGCTTTTTTAACGGATGATGCAATTTGATCCCTCCTGGCAAAAACTCTCTCCATGAGCTGCGGTGCGCCTTCCAGATTGCGCAACTCTGCGGCGATGTAATCATCTCTGCGGGCACCCAAAAGTTGAGCAAAGAAAAGGGCCAAAACATGCCCGGCTATAATTTGTGAATAAAAGGCCTTTGTAGAAGCAACCGACATTTCAATATCGCGCCCGTCGCTGGTGTAAAATACTCCATGAGATTTAGCAGTGATATCCGATTGCCGTCTATTGACGATGGAAATGATCAGAGCGCCTCGTTCTTTGGCCATAGCCACAGCGCGATTTGTGTCTGTTGTCGTTCCGGATTGAGTAATTGGGATAACCAGAGAATCAGACAAATCATCCTTTAGAAAAAACCCACTTAACTCTGAAGCCACTCTGGAAATTATATTAATATTTATGTTTTTTAAATAACGCTCAAGAGCATCAGCTATTGCTGCACCGGCAACATCTGCGGTTCCATGACCAATAATGATTATGTTTTTGATAGTGCCATTCTGAAGCTTTAGACGAATAGTGGCAGGAACAATATCTTCACCTAAATTAAAATTAACTTGCGGCATTGAATTGTCATTTGTAGTCAGGCGGTATTTACCCCGCAGGGTTCTTTTAATCGAAACAGCTGATTCCGAAATTTCCTTGAGAAAATAATGTGGCTGATCGCCGCGGTCAATATCGCGCGTCGTAATTTCCGCCTTCTGCAAATCACTATCTTTGAAATTAATTTTGGTACCATCGTAGCTGCAACCAATTGCTCCCGAAGGTCCCCCTGTGGAGGATTGGTTTAAAATAATTATTTGTCCCGCTGCCCTGCCTTCACCACCAGCTGTGGTTTCGCCATTCATTTTGATGAACTGAGGCATCACTTCCACTAGTCCGTAGAGTTCCGAAGAAAACATATATTGATCGGAACTCATGCCAATGTAAATAGATTGGCCGCTGCCTTTGAGCGCTAAAAACATTTTACCAGGCTCCAGATCACTTGTCATGGCAATGGCGTGTGAACCTTCAAAATCATTTACTGCCAGTCGAAACGATTCAGCAAGATTCTGACCTGCCTTCAGGTATTTCTCGATTTGCAGAGGAATGATTTTTGTGTCAGTAGTAATTTCCGGGGCAATCAACTCTGTCGCAAGCCCTGCGCGCAATTCCGTGTAATTGTCGATATCGCCGTTTAAAACAACATTAATAGTTGCTGTGGATTTGGGCTCACGGGTATGAACCCCAGAGCAAGCCATGGACCCTAGTTCTGCCCCAAGAAGCTGGGCATCATACCCTCCGCTTGTAGCGGGATTGTTCGACTTACAAATTTCAATACACTTCGTTTTTGAAATTTGAGTCTCACAATAAAAAGGAAAAGATGGATTTTTTTGATCAATTTTATAATTATTAACCGGATGGCAATTTTCCTCCGTAATCGAACCGACGGAAGCCCAGCGTGTATGGGTCAGCGCTGTTTCACATGACGAATCTTCTCCGGTAAAACATTGGAGGATTTTATCTTTTTTTATCATCTGCCTTAGATCACCGACATTGCGTCCCAGCTCACCGACAATGGAAAAAGTTTTATAGGTGAAAGTTACACTCGTTTTTTGGGGAGCACCGACATTCATCCTTGATGCAATCTCGATGGAACCATTAACAAGATCTTTATCCTCCGATCTAATTAAATAATCTTCGTACAGACCGCTCTCCTTAAGTTTAAGTATTAAATTATCTATCGCCTTTCCCTGCTCCAGAACAAAGCCAATTTGCAAACCTGCCGAGTCTCTGCCGCGCACTTCCAGTCGGTCTAAAGCATTGAGCAAAATATTGATCTTGCGGTATTTTTTAAAAGCAGTTGAATTAATTGCTGACGCTTTTTTCTCTCCGGAAAGATCGATAATTTTTTCAAAATTGGTCAGGGTATCTTTTTCTATACTCCACACAATATCCTTGATTAAAATGATCCGACTGTTAATGATTTCCAGGTCAGCGGAAGTAAGTTTGACCGCGTTTTCTTCCAGTAATTTTTCCTGGTTTATCAGAAATAAATTAATTTCTTCAACTAATACAAAAAGTTTTTGGGCTCTTGCCCCGCCACAGAAAAGAATTTCCTGCGCATTCTCCTGCTTTAATTCCAGCATAGTTTTTTCCATGGAATTTAGCGTTTCCAGACCGCCAAAGCAAGATGCCGCGGCAATTTCTGCCGCCAGTAACTTTTCCAAACCTGATTTTTTTATTTCCCCCCATAATTCCGTAAGCGCCAAATCAGCAGTCAGACCGGCATTATTTTTCGGAAGCTGCAAAGTCATTAAGCCCGCAAAACCGCAGTTGAACTGAGTTGGCATGAACGGGAAAAATATTATGGAAGGAGATGGAACACCAGATGGTTGCTTGCCGATGAATATCTGACAGGACGCAAAAAAACGGTATAAATTTTTGATTGGTAACATATATTTTATCAAATACATTATTTCCCTTGTTGCCGCTTGGCGCGAAACTTTTTCTGACACTCTATTGTTATATCTTCAACAATATTGCCCAGCCATTCCTTGCCAACTTGCACTTGCGCAGGCGCAAGCGTCCGGATCGCCTCCAGATAGTTGAGGCCTTTAGCTGACTGGCTTTGCATAACTTTTACAAAACTTTCTTTTACCTTCACAGAGATTTTATCTTCATTGTTGCCGACAAGATATTCTTCCATACTCGGCCAATTTTTCAAAAATAGTTTTTGTGTAGTCCTCGCACTATCTGATAAATCAAACATCATTTTTTTTGAACCTGTGGCAGCGTAATTCTCAATAATCTGCGCAAACATATTCATCTGCCTGATTCTTTCCGCAACAGCTTCAGTTAAAACATTGCAGGCGCCCAAATATAGATCATGGCCATACTTCTCTTGAATAAAAAACTCCTTGCGCACATAGCTATACCATTGCCTTAGGGCAAGCAAATTTGCCACATAGACTATATTAGAATTAATCTTACGGCTGATATCGCCATAAACACCGACTGTAAACTCTTTGTTCTTTTCAGGTGCAGCAGGCGCTGACCAAAGCATTCCTTCGTCTTTGCAATCCTTGCGGCAAATAACACCTGCGGGGATCACTGTACCATAAGCAATCTTCAACGGCCCGACGATACCACCTTGACCACCAAGAAATATTGGAGATTCCCTTAACATGACACCGCACGGCACATCGCCGATAAGTGAAGGGGTCGCTTTATCCTGATTTGGAGTGTAATTGAAATGGATATAGGAACTGCCGACTTCACTATGATTCTTACGGCTTGTTCCACCAGCCATCAGGCAATCACAAAAATTAATAAGACTGCCCAGAGTTACAAAAGGAAACAGGATGGTCTGTTTTAAACCGACCGTGTGATTTCCACCGGACTGCTCTTCCAGAAGGCAACCGGCGCGCACATGGGCGTTGCTCCCCAGAGAAGCCTTTGCCAGGAAAACAGATTTATCAAAATATCCGCCTCGAAGTTCTACCGCCGCACCCAGTTGACAATTAATCAAAGTTACGGGCGACTCATATCCCAGTTTTACATCCGAAGAGATCAGCGTTTCTTCGCCATAAATTCTGACTACTCCATAAATTGTCACAGAACTGGCAATCTTATCTAAATTGACTTCCTTGCCGATTTCCACAGAAAAAGGGTTCGTCATCCGAACCCCTTTCTTTAAGAGTGCCTCTACCTTATCCGGCAAGCTTATATTTTTTTTTACAGATCTATTCATAAATGTCGCTTTGGCAGCTACTTGCTTTTTTCACAGTTGATACCCAGCTTGGCCATCTTATCGGTAAATGTATTACGGCTTATGCCTAAAAATAAGGCGGCTGAACTCTTTACATGGTTAGACCTGCGCAGAGCAATTTTAAATAAACCCTTTTCCACCATAGTCATTACTTCTTCATAAAGCTTGCTTTTGCGCTCACCGCTTCCTGCTAAAATAGTTGCAATGTCTTCCAGTTTTTTTTCCAGTATTTCTTCAACAGCCGCATAAGGGGTTTCTTTTACATCCATCTTTACTGTTGTTTTCTTTTTTGACACCATTTATCTGTCTGACCTCTCTATCTCTCTTACATAAAAGCCAATATTACTAAGACCGCTTACGCTATAACTAAGCAAGCAACAACTTTAAAAGAATAATGATGCTAATGACTATAACAGAAATCCAACTCATCACAATCAGAGAGAGCCGGGAAGTGGGATGCTCGAGATAATTCAACACTTCCACTTCCACTTTTTCCTCGCCTAGCTTATCTCGAAGAAACCGAATAAGTTCGGCATAGTTTTCCAAAAGATTGGAAAAAATATAAAATCCTTTGGTTGTTGTTAATAAAAAGTAGGCTTTATTATTCATGACAACAATTGCCAAATTAGTAATTTCCGCCCAGGTAAAATTCTTCACCCGGAAGAACTTTTTCAATTTCAGACCGTCTTCACTAACAGCAATTTCCCTGCGAGTTGCTTCAACACAAATAGCCAGAGTAATTATACATAAAACTGACAGAACAACTTTTTCCCATGTCTGCCCGTTAATCAAACTTAGTCCAAAAAGAAAAAATAGGAGCGTAACAATGATGCTAAAGGGAATAACAAACGCTCTCTTAACTTTATAAATATTTTGCATCTTTGCTTTCCCTGTTATTATTATCTTTTTACGGAAGTTACTGACTTGATGAGATCTCAGCATTGGATCTTATCAAACGACTGCCGGACTCTAGCACAGGCGAATTAACGAGTCAAGAAAGTCAAATATTTTTATTTGAATTTTAAATCTTGATATAAATACTGATATTAGCTAGTATTTTGGATAAATATTTGCGTGTGAGGATAGCGTGTTTATTAAAGTATTTGGCATGAGTGTTATTGGAATGGATTCTTATCCTGTTTTTGTGGAAGTAGATATATCCCAGGGGCTACCTCAATTTGCTACAGTTGGCCTGCCTGATACTTCCGTCAAAGAAAGCAGGGACAGAATCAAGGCCGCCATAAAAAATTCCGGCTATCGTTTTCCTCGCAGTCATGTGACCGTTAATCTGGCCCCCGCCGATATTAAAAAGGAAGGAACCGGCTTTGATCTGCCAATTGCCGTCGGCATCCTGGCGGCGGAAGAATTAATTTCGGAAGACTCTCTGCAAAACTGTCTCTTTATCGGAGAACTTTCTCTTGATGGCAGCATCAAGGGTGTGCGAGGTGTTCTACCCGCTGCCTTAAAGGCAAAAGAATTGGGAATTAAGTCCATTTTTGTTCCCGAGGATAATGCTTCTGAAGCGGCAATGGTCGATGGAGTTAATGTCTATCCGGTAAAAACTTTGCCTGATGTAGTGGAATTTTTAAGCGGTAGAAGTAATATCGAACCTCTTAAATTGGATATAAGTAAAATTTTTCAGGAAATCAGGCAATATGATGTCGATTTCAATGAAATCAAAGGGCAAAAGCAGGCCATGAGAGCTTTGGAAATTGCCGCGGCAGGTGGCCATAATATACTGATGATAGGGCCGCCCGGATCAGGCAAAAGCATGCTGGCTAAGAGATTGCCCACGATCCTACCCGATCTTTCTTTTGATGAAGCAATCGAAGTGACCAAAGTATTTTCTGTTGCCGGCTCTTTGAACAAAAACGAAATGCTGATCGCTGTCCGGCCTTTCCGTTCACCGCACCACACCATATCGGATGCCGGCCTTGTCGGTGGTGGGCAAACTCCGCGTCCGGGTGAAATAAGCCTGGCGCACCTAGGAGTTCTTTTTCTAGACGAGCTTCCGGAATTTAAAAGAAATGCATTGGAGGCACTAAGGCAACCGCTGGAAGAAGGAGCCATAACAATTACACGATCGCTGGTTACCGCGTCTTTTCCTGCGAAATTCATGCTGGTTGCAGCTATGAATCCATGCCCGTGCGGATATTTTGGCGACCGCGTACGCGCGTGCCGATGCTCTCCTCAACAAATCCGGCAATATCAAGGGAAGATATCAGGACCGCTATTGGATCGCATTGATTTACATATTGAGGTGCCTTCAGTAAAATATCGGGCGCTATCCGGCAAAGAAATGGGAGAATCGTCCGCAGAAATAAAAAGCCGCGTTAATCTCACCCGTGAACGGCAGCAAAAACGCTTCGGGAATAGCGGCATCATGGTTAATGCCCGAATGACGGAAAAACAAATTAAGGCATATTGTCCAATTGATGAAGAATCACATAAGCTTATGGAAATGGCTATTGAAAAATTAGGGCTCTCCGCACGGGCAATGAATCGGATTCTGAAAGTATCTCGCACAATCGCTGATTTGGAATCCAAAGAAAATATCGAACCGGCTCATGTCGCGGAGGCAATTCAGTACCGAACCCTTGATCGCAATTTAATTTAATGATATGTAAAGGTAATTTAATTTAAGAGGAAATTATGGAAATTAAAATTATTCAAGCACCACCCCAAAAAATGAAGACTAAGCCTGCTGACGAATCCAACCTGGGATTTGGAAAAATTTTCACCGACCACATGTTTACTATGACATATAAAGAAGGCCAAGGCTGGCATAACGCTGTAATTGAACCTTACCGGCAATTGCAGCTTGATCCAACGGCAATGTGCCTTCATTATGCTCAGGAAATTTTTGAAGGATTAAAGGCATATCGCGGCAAAGACGGGGCTATTTTTCTTTTCCGCCCGACAGAAAACTTCAAACGAATGAACGCATCGGCAGACAGATTATGCATGCCTAATTTCGATGAAAATGCGGTTCTGGATGCTTTAAAAAAGCTGGTTTTGCTCGATCGCGATTGGATTCCAAGTGGTGCAGGCACATCCCTTTATATTCGCCCGACCATGATCGCAACCGAAGCTGCGTTGGGGGTTCATCCCGCTAATGAATATCTCTTTTTTATCGTGCTTTGCGCTGTGGGTGCATACTATCCGCAAGGATTCGCGCCAACCAAGATATATGTTTCAGAAGAACACGTAAGGGCGGCTGCAGGTGGAACCGGCCACACCAAAGCAGGTGGTAATTATGCAGCCAGTTTATATGCCATGCGCATTGCCACGAATATGGGTTACACGCAAGTGCTTTGGCTCGACGCTAAGGAAAATAAATATGTGGAGGAAGTGGGTACTAGCAATATCTTTTTTCTTATAGGTGACGAATTGATTACTCCGCCGCTGGCTGGGACAATATTACCCGGTGTTACTCGTAATTCCGTAATTAAATTGGCCTCTCACCTGGGAATGAAAGTTGTGGAAAGAGCTTTGTCTATCGATGAAGTCATTGAAGCAGCACATAAAGGAACATTAAAGGAAGCTTTTGCCTCAGGAACGGCAGCAATCGTTTCCCCGGTTGGTCAAATATATTTCCGCAAAAAAGAATATTTGATCAATAACGGCAAAACAGGCCCCGTTGCCGAAAAATTATATAACGAAATTCTCCAAATTCAGTATGGCTTGAAGGAGGATCCCTTTAATTGGCGGGTCAAAATTTCGGATTAGAACAACCCGAGATAAGAGCATTTCTGAATTTATCCCTTGGATACAGGCACTTGGATTTGTATTCCACAATGTTGTGGAAAAGCCTGTTGATAACAATGTTGATAATCTCCGCAAGTGCGTAATTGATAGGATTCTACACCAAATTGCCTAAGGTTTGAGCAAGCATAATATTCAGCAATATCAAATATTTAAATATATATCCTTAGATTAAGGCGACTTATAGACGGAATAGGAATCAGATATGAACTTCATTGAAAAAAATATGCCATTTAGGACATTATTTTTGAATAATTTTGATAGAAAAATGATTAAAAAAAATCTTCAAGTTTTTAAGCAATTTACGTTTATTGCCTTCAAAACGGGACTCATAATTGCGGTTTTTGGGGTTTACTTTGCGCATCCTTTACACGCGTCAGAAATTCCTCCAATTGATGATGTTGTCAGCCAGTTGCAACAGACTTATGAAAAAACGGTGGATTTCAAAGCTGATTTTATTCAGGAAACAACAGTAAAATCTTTAAAAAGAACTGATGTGGAAGAAGGCGTTGTCTTTTTCAAGAATCCTCGCAACATGCTTTGGAATTACACAAAACCAAAAGCCAAAAAAATGGTGATAAATTCTAAAAAAGTATGGCTTTATCTGCCTCAAGAAAAGGTAGCCTATACTCAGGATTCTGATTACATCTTTCAATCGAAGGTATTAATTAAGTTTTTATCCGGCTTGGGCAAGTTAAAAGATGATTTTACCATTGAATACGCCAAGCCCAATGCCCTGGACAAAAATGGGAATTATCGGCTGGTATTAACACCGCTGGAGAAAAGCGCTGCTTATAATACCCTGCAAATTCTTGTCGATAAAAGTATTTTTTATATTTTACAGGTCAACTTCGACGATACTTTTGGCAACTCCACCACCTTACGTTTTTCAAATATTGCCATAAACACAGGGATTGCAACCAATATTTTCCAATTTAAGCCCCCGGAAGGGGTAAGCATTTTCAAAATGCCGTAAAATAAATAATGCATCTCGTTTTTTTCCGACCTTAGCTATTCAAAGGGATTATCCCTGTTAAAATCGGGGGTTAATTCTTGATCGCTTACTTCCTGCACAAAAAGATTTTCAAAACCTGAATGCAAGGCATCATCTACGATTTGATTATATTCGTCAACGGTAATTCTGCGGCCTAATACTGGATGGCTAAGCACTTTGGCAATCGGCGTGTACTGTGACATCAGACTGATCGGTACTTTTATTGATATTTCCTTTTTAATCAACCTCAGTACCTCTTTAGAATTCTCCAATCTGCCAGGCAATACAAGATGGCGGACTATTATGCCACTGCTGGCAACGCCGTTTTCCAAAACCAGATCGTCGCCTACCTGCCGCACCATCTCACGCAGCGAATCAATTGCGAATCGCGGATATCCTGGCGCCTGCGAAAACAGAACAGCATCTTCTTCCAGGCCGTATTTAAAATCCGGCAGATAAACATCTACCATTTGATCAAGCATCTTAATTATTTGTGGATCTTCATAACCACCGCAGTTATAAACGAAAGGGATTTTCAGCCCGCCATTGCGCGCCAGCAGCAGTGCTTCCATGATCAATGGCACTTGAGGTGTTGGCGTTACCGGTTCAATATTGTGGCAGCCTTGTTTCTGCAAATCCAGCATGACCGCAGCCATTTGATCCGAATCAATTTCTTTACCCCTATTGCTGTGCGATATTTGATAATTTTGACAATAGATGCAACCAAGATTGCAGGAAGAAAGAAAGATGGTTCCCGCGCCATTTTCCCCGGAAAGCGGCGGCTCTTCACCATGATGCGCCAGCGCGCAATCCATAATGAGCTTGGCAGGCAAACGACAATAACCCAAATCACCCTCTGCGCGGTTCACTCGACAGGCACGCGGACAGAGCACACAATCGCTATAGATTTCTTTTAGTTTGGAAACTTTATCTTCTGGTTCCACGTTTTACCAAGTTGCTATCAACCATTATCCCTACTTAGCTTCGCACGTGGGATAATTCGACTTATGCTTCGAACCTATAGTGACCTTTAGGTTATTCGCTTCGCTTGTTCTTAGCTAGTCTCATTACAATTTTTCCACAACGTCCCTTATCTTACCGCTTTCCACCAGCTCCAGGAAATCTTCGCCCAGTGGCGCGGACAATTCTACTGTTTTATACCAATTTTTAATCCGCTGATCATGATCATCAATGTAGGTCATAAAATCATCACGATCTGGCACTTTTTCGTCAGGCAGCTTTTCAATAAAGCTTTGCGAGGGGAAGACCATCAAGACGTTGCTTAATGTTTCCGCGTCCGGTACCCGGCGAATTATTTTTTTATCAAGCCAACCTGGAATGATTCTTTCCTGATGATGAAAGAAAAGAGTTAAATCATTTTCCCTGGCGGCATACTGGGAAGTAAGATGATAATCAATTAAGCCACCATCGCGGTAAACGCCGCGCGGCGCTCCATAAATATTGTGTACGCCTGCAACAACCAGGGGGATAGCCCCGCTGGCCATTACAGCATATTTGAAATTAATTTCGTTGATCCGCACAAAACGGCCACGGAATTGAGGAGTTAAACAAAAAGGAGCAGGTTTTCCACCATTATAAAAAACAACTCTTTCCGCGAAACGATAAATATTGTTGCGGCTGAAATAATTGAACAAAAAACAAGTGGCCAGACCAATTTTCTGCAACCAGAGATTTTCGGCCGCGACAAGGCCACGCCCTCGGACAGTGATTATGGATAAACGATATTTTTTGTTGAGCAGTGCAAAAGAAAGCGCGTCCTCTTCCAGATACGCATTGATGACATTGGTGAGCTTTGTAAGCACAGTTTGAGGCGTATCGTTTCGCGAATACTCCACGTTGATATAGGCATCGATAAGTTTGCGGTAACATTCGGCCGCCTGAGGTTGCAGCCAGGCGGCAAAGCGCCAGGCACCCGCAGAGGAACCGATCAAATGAACCGCATTTTTGCGTCCCAGAATCCCTTTTGTCAGGAGAGTTAAATCAAACCCACTGGCAATCAGCCACCTTGGGCCTACCGCCGGCCCAAAATAAGATGAAATGGAATCGAAATTAAATCCACCATTTTTAATTATTTCATAGGCACGCTGACCTGCTTTAATTCTTATCCGGCTCATTGATCATTTTCCGTTTCGGTAAAAACCTTGACACATAAACTTTTGTCTTGTAAATTATCGTCAGTATTGTGCAATGGTAAAAAGTAACGATAAGTATGTTTCAAATTGCCGGTCATCGGGGACAATTGAGGCGGTTTTTATCAATAAATATAAAAAAAACGCAAGTACTTTTATTGTGAGACTCAAATTAATGAAACTAAGATATTACAAACGCAGTACGGCAATATCTGAAAGTTGAATTATCCCGCTCAAAGCGGATGGTATGATAGCCAAGGATTGCCATGGGGGTTCATACCAGTGATTGTGAGACTCTAGAAGGTAAATAATGGACATAGAAATAGCAATAAAAAAAATAGCGCAGGATGCACAACTGGCATCAAGAATTCTTGCGCGCGTATCTTCGCCAGAAAAGAATAAAACCCTTTTGCTGATGGCGGACGAACTTGAGCAAAAGCGGGATTTCCTTCTGGCAGAAAATGCCAAGGATGTGGCGATTGCTCAAAAAATCGGCCTTCACCAAGCTATGATCGACCGCCTTACCCTCAAAGATGCGACGATTTCCGCCATGGCTCAAGGACTCAGGGAAGTAGCATCTTTACCTGATCCGGTAGGCAAGGTGACCTCGATGTGGCGCAGGCCCAACAACCTTCTTGTAGGCCGAATGCGCATACCGCTAGGCGTCATCGGTATTATTTATGAGTCTCGTCCCAATGTCACGGTTGATGCCGCCGCCCTTTGTCTCAAATCGGGAAACGCAGTTATTCTACGCGGCGGTTCTGAAGCGATTAATTCTAATTTAGCCATTGCCTCCATTCTCCAGGGAGTTTTGAACAATAGCACACTGCCGCCCAAAGCCATTCAAGTTATACCTTTTACTGACCGCGAGGCTGTTTCGGCAATGCTGCAATTGGATGAGTTTATTGATTTGATCATTCCACGCGGCGGAGAGGAATTAATCCGCGCCGTTGTTTCCCAGTCCAAAATACCGGTAATCAAGCATTACAAGGGAGTCTGCCATATATTTGTTGATGCCCATGCCGATTCGGACATGGCTATAAATATTTGCATCAATTCCAAAACCCAGCGCCCGGGAGTCTGCAACGCACTGGAAACATTACTCGTGCATAAGGATATTGCTGCTTATTTTCTGCCGCTCCTTGGCGATAAAATGCGCAGCGCTGGGGTCGTGTTAAAAGGATGCGAAAAAACGCGATCGATATTAAAAAATATTGAAGCCGCCTTCGATGACGATTGGTACGCGGAATATCTTGATTTGATTCTGGCCGTGCGGATTGTTGAAACAATAGATGAAGCCATTGCGCATATTGAGAAATACGGATCCTTGCATACAGAATCCATCATTACAAACGATTACGCGAACTCGCAAAGATTCTTAAACGAAGTCAATTCATCAACAGTGATGGTAAATGCCTCCACCCGCTTCAGTGATGGTTTTGAGCTTGGATTGGGGGCGGAAATTGGAATTTCCACAACAAAGCTTCACGCTTTCGGGCCGATGGGCCTTGAAGAATTGACAACAACAAAATTTATAATCTACGGTAACGGACAGGTGAGAACATGAAATGGGGACTTTTTGGCGGAACATTTGATCCGATTCACTTCGGACATTTACGGGCAGCCGAAGAAATGATGGAAATATTTAAATTAAACAGGATAATTTTTGTTCCATCATCCCGGCCACCGCACAAACTGGAAGCTGAAATCACTTCTTTTTACCATCGGGAACAAATGGTGCGTATGGCTATCGAAGGTAATGTCAACTTCTCTTTTTCCGAAGTAGAAAACTTACGCGCGGGCAAATCGTATTCTGTGGAAACAGTGGAATATATTTTAAATAAATATATGGAAAATTTAGAGCTGTATTTTATTGTCGGACAGGATGCCTTTGAGGCCGTCACTACCTGGAAGGACTGGGAAAAACTTCTTTTGCTGTGCAATTTTGCGGTCATGACACGTCCCGGCTACAAGAATGAAGGATTGGAAAAAATTCTGACGAAAGAATTTGCCAATAATTTTGTTTACAACAAGGAAGTCGACGGGTTTAAAGGACCAACCGGACATGCAATATATTTCCGCAATACAACCTTTCTGGACATTTCTTCTTCCCGCATAAAAGCAATGATCAAAACGGATAATTCAATAAGATATCTCACGCCGGATATCGTCCGTCAATACATCGCTAAGAATGGCCTCTACAAGTAATATCTCAAGTTGATGCTGGGGCATTCGCCGGGGTTCGCTGTTGCGCTGCATCCAACCGACATCTAAATCACCTGAGGCAAAGCAAGAATCTTTTTTAAGAATTGACCGGTGGGGGATTGAGCTTCACGCGCCACTTCTTCTACTGTGCCTGTCGCGATAATTTGGCCACCACCTGGCCCGCCTTCAGGCCCCAGGTCAATAACATAATCAGCGCATTTAATCACATCCAGATTATGTTCAATTACAACCATTGTATTACCCATATCCACCAAGCGAATCAGCACATCGAGCAACTTTTGAATATCGGCAAAATGTAAGCCAATAGTTGGTTCATCGAGAATATAAAGCGTGTTGCTGTTGAGTCGCTTGCCCAGTTCCCGCGCCAGCTTTATTCTCTGCGCTTCGCCGCCGGAAAGAGTTGTCGCCGACTGTCCCAGGCAGATATAGCCTAGGCCAACTTCACTAAATAATTGCAGATGTGATTTTATCTGCGGTATATTGGAAAAAAACGCCAGTGCCTGAGTTACCGTCATTTCCAGAATATCGGCAACACTTTGATCCTTATACTTAATATCGAGCGTATCGCGATTAAAACGTTTGCCATGGCAAACATCGCAAGTCACATACACATCGGGCAGAAAATGCATTTCAATCTTATTTAAACCATTGCCTTCACAAGCCTCACAACGGCCGCCTTTCACATTAAAGCTGAACCTTCCTGGTTTATAGCCGCGAACGCGAGATTCAGGAAGATTGGCAAACAGCTCGCGGATAAAAGAAAAAATTCCCGTATAAGTTACCGGATTTGATCGTGGTGTCCGGCCGATGGGTTGCTGATTGATCATAATAACCCGCTCAATACCCCCCAAATCAACAACCTTTTTGATTTTCCCCATGGATCCTTCCTGCTGATTCAGGCGCCGCGCCATTACTTTATAAAGAGTTTCAATAACCATCGTGCTTTTGCCGGAACCCGAAACGCCGGTTATCGCTGTGAACACTCCCACCGGTATCTTAATATCAATATTTTTAAGATTGTTTTCGCTGGCCCCTTCTAAAACGATTTGCCTTCCCGCGATTGAACGTTTTTTGTCAGGCATTGCTATGGAATCGATGCCTGCTAAAAATCTGCCGGTGAGTGATTTGTCATCCCGGAGAATTTCTTCCGGTGATCCCTGAAAAACCACATTCCCACCATGCGCTCCGGCACCAGGCCCCATATCGACAATGTGATCGCACTTAAACATCATGTCGGCGTCATGCTCGACAACCAGAACAGTATTGCCCATATCGCGTAGTTTTTTTAATGTATCAATCAGACGCAGGTTATCTCTCTGATGCAACCCCACGGTTGGTTCATCGAGTACATACAAAACGCCCATCAGCCCTGAGCCGATTTGTGTCGCCAAACGAATACGTTGGCTTTCACCTCCAGACAAAGATAAAGTTGATCTCTGTAAATTAAGATAATCCATGCCTACATTGAGAAGAAATTGCAGACGGCTTTTTATTTCTTTAAGTATTCTTTCCGTTATTATCATTTCCTGTACTGATAATTTAAGTTCGTCAAAAAAATTGTAGCATTCGCGAATCGAAAATTGACAGAGTTCATAAATATTCTTTGAACCCACTGTAACTGCCAGAGTTTCTTCTTTCAACCGCGCGCCATGACAGGCATCACAGGCGCTCAAATCCATGTATTGCCCTAAATCATTACGCACGGCTGTTGAGGTTGTTTCCCGCCAGCGTCGCTCCAGTTGCTTTATCGCCCCTTCAAATGGACGATGAACGAAATACCGCTTGTCCGGACGGTCGGAATAAAATTTAATATTTTCCGTTCCCGATCCATAAAGAAGTACTTTTTGAATTTTTTCCGGTAGTTTATTAAACGGTGTGTTGATATCAAAATTATAATGAGTAGAAAGCGCGTCGAGCATATTATGATAATGAAGAGAATTACGGCCGGCCCATGGTGCTACCGCCCCTTCCCTTAATGACAGGCCGGCATCAGGCACAACCAAATCTACGGCAAAATGCGTCCGAGAACCCAGCCCGTTGCAGTCAGGACAGGCGCCATAGGGACTATTAAAGGAAAACATGCGCGGAGTTAGTGAAGGAATACTTATGCCACAATCGGGACAGGCATATTTTTCGCTGTAAAGCATTTCTTCGCCGCTTTGCAGGACTATGCGTACAAGCCCTTCGGCTCGGCTTGCTGCAATCTCCAGAGAGTCTCTCAATCTCTTTCTCACGCCTTCTTTTAATACGAGGCGATCAACAACCAGATCAATATCGTGGCGCTTTGTTTTTGTCAGTTGTATCTCTTCCGCCAGATCTCTTAGCTCTTTGTCAATCCGAACGCGCGCAAATCCTTCTTTTTGAAGCTTTTTCAGCTCTTTTGCGAATTCACCTTTCTTGCCGCGTACCAGAGGCGCCAGAATACTAAAGCGTGTATTTGCCGGCAGGACAAGAATATTTTCCACAATACTGTCTATGGTCTGCGATTTAATTTCCCGTCCGCAGCGGTAACAATGGCAAATACCAATGCCTGCATAAAGCAGGCGAAAGTAGTCGTAAATTTCAGTGACTGTGCCGACCGTTGAACGGGGGTTGTGACTGGCTGTGCGCTGCTCAATGGCAATAGCCGGAGATAGCCCTTCGATTGATTCCACATCGGGTTTGTCCATTTGCCCGATAAACTGGCGGGCATACGTAGAAAGTGATTCCACGTAGCGCCTTTGCCCTTCGGCATAAATCGTATCGAAGGCCAGCGAAGATTTACCGGAACCGCTGACACCGGTTATGACAACAAGCTTATCGCGGGGTATATCTAAACTTATGTTTTTTAAATTATGCTGAGAAGCGCCTTTTATTCTTATTGCATTCATATTTTGCTTTACTGCTTAATGCATTCTTGTTTCAATAAACGATTTTTTTCGGACAGACGTGATCCATTCTTCATATTTTTTTTCCAGTTTCTCATCTTCAATTTTTACCCTTATTTCTTCACGTACTACAGAGATTGGCTTCAAACCACCGCCTTTTTTATCCACGGCCTTAATAATATGAAATCCGAGTTCTGATTCTATCACGTCGCTTACTTGCTCCATAGGCAGTTTAAACGCCACTGATTCAACTACGGCAATAACCGTGCCTTTCTCAATAAAACCGATATCACCGCCCTCTGCCGCCCCCGGTCCTTGAGAATATTTTGCGGCCATCATTTCAAATTGTTCACCTAAAAGAACGCGTTTACGCAACTGTTCGGCATATTCCTTTATTTTTGCCTTTGTTTTCTTATCTGCCCCGGCGGGAATTGCAAGGAATATTTGCTTTAACCGGACTGCTTCTTTGCCTTCATAGTCCTGCCTGTTTTTGTCATAATACGCGCCGATTTCGTCATCGCTGACCATTACTTTTGATTTAATTTCCCAACGCAATAACCGCATCCGTATTATTTGATTTCTTATATCTTTTTTCAAAGATTCAAGAGAAGTGCCTTCGCGGGCAAGACTGTTTTTGAAATCTTCCATATTGGACTTTCTTTTCACGACCAGATCCCTTACAACTTCCATGACTTCTTCGTCTTTAATAACGATACTCTTGCCTATTTTTTTTGCTTCTTGTTCAATGAGTAAATTATCAACAAGACGTTTCAGAAAAGCTTCTTTGGCCTGGTGAATGATTGCTTCCTTATCTTTGCCTTTATAATTATCATCGATATTTTTAAGGTAAGGTTGAATCGCCAAATTGAATTCGGCAAGTGTAATTATCTCATCATTTACAACGGCAATAATTTTATCCACAACCTCGGCGCTAGCCGGCATGCACAGAAGCATTAAGCCTCCCATGATTAAAATAAATTTTTTGCACCATTCCATAGAGTTTCCCCTCCTAGCTTCTTTTCTGAATTTTTTCTCTTAATACTGTACTTTCCTTTTTGATTACGGCTTTCATTTTCAAAGCTTCGAGCCAGGTTGTAAAAGCCGCATCTTCCTTTTGCGCCCGAATTTCAGCGGTTACCTCTTCTTTCATATCCGCAAAATTTCCGGTTTTTGCCGACTGAATTTCCGAAACCTTGAAAATATGAAAACCGTAAGGACTCTGCACGATAGGACTTACTTTATTGACCGGCAATTTAAAAATGGTGTCATCCAATGGTTCCGGCATAATCTGACGGGTAATAAACCCCAAATCTCCGCCACTAATTGCTTCCGGGGCAATCGACATCTCTGTTGCGACTAGTTTAAAATCAACACCAGCATTCAATCGAGCCTCTACTTCCTTTGCTTTGGCCAGATCGCTAACAACTATTTGATAAACTCTAACGCGTGATTCCACTTTATATTTATTACGATTTTCGTTAAAATAGTCTTCCGCCTCATCTTCGGATATACGAATGTTGGCATTGACATCAACTGCGACAAGTTTTTTAAACAACATTTCTTTTTTTATATCATCTTTCCAATCTTCATACCGTACATTTTCCTGCACCAGCAAATTGGCAAAATCTGTTCCATAGTCTTTGATAACTTCGCTAATTTTAGCTTCAAGTTCGCCGGCGCTTACGGAAACATTCAATTCCTGCGCGCGCAAGTACATGATTTTTTCTGTAATCATTACATCCAACACTTCTTCTTCAATACGTTTATAATTGGACTGATTTAACAGAAGATCTTTCGGCAGCATGGGCATCTTTTGATTTAGCCGCGATTGATATTCATCAAGATAAATTTTAGCACCGTTTACAGTCGCAACGTACGGTCTTGAAAAAATATTAATCTTATCGCAGGCGACAATAAAAATAAGTGCTAAACCAAATAATACATATCTTGGGTTTGGCATCAAAGACATTATTTTGGCAGACATTTGCATACTCGCATTATTCATAATGTGTAATCATATCCTTCTTGGGTTTATTGAGCAAGCATCTTTAATAACAAATTGGCCATAGCCAATCTTTCTGTTTCGGTAAGATCGGGCGCGGGAACATATAATTTGTAATCCGGTGTGAAGCGTATATCCTTAATTTTCTTGCGATATAATGTGACAATCCTTACCGGATCGACAGGAGTTGTAGTTCGGAAATTAATATACATATATTTGCCGTCATAGCCCATTTTTTTCACTTTCAGCGGTTTTAAGCTATTTCTTAAGACGATCACCTTCAATAAATTTTCAACGGAATGAGGCATTGCCCCATAACAATCCTGCAATTCACTTTGAATTTGATTAATATCTTCATCCGTACCTGCAAGGGATATTCTTTTGTATAACACCAACCGGCGGTTGACATCCAAAACATATTCCTCGGGAATAAAGGCGGAGACTCCCAATTGGATTTCTGGTTGCACTTCTTCTTCATCCACAGGCTCACCCTTAATTTCCCGAACAGTTTTTTCCATTAACTCCGTATAAAGTTCGTAACCCACAGCGCTTATATGGCCTGCCTGGGAAAGTCCCAGCAAATTGCCGCCACCGCGGATTTCCAGATCGTTATAAGCGATACGAAAACCGGAACCCGGCTCGGAAAATTCTTTGATCACCTGTAGCCTTTTCAGGGCTTCACGCGAAAGCATTGCACCTTTGGGCAAAAGCAGGTAGGCAAAAGCTTCTTTATTTCCACGGCCAACCCGGCCGCGTATCTGGTATAGTTGTGCCAACCCAAATCTGTCGGCGCGATTTATGATGATTGTATTGGCCGTGGGAATATCCAGACCGGAGCCGATGATAGTGGTACATACCAGAACATCGCAATCTCTTCTCACAAATTGCGCCATTGCTTTTTCAATTTCTCCCGGTTTCATTTGCCCGTGAACTACACCGACCCTTGCTTGCGGCACGAGCCGAGAAACAAGCTGCGCGATTGAGTAAATCGAGCGCACACGGTCATGAACAAAAAATGTCTGACCTCCGCGCGCCAACTCTTTTTCTACTGCGGTCTTGATCGCGTCTTCATCAAACTCCAGCACATAAGTTTTTATGGGCAACCTGTCTTCCGGCGGCGTGTTGATGATGGACAAATCCCGAATGCCTACAAGCGAAAGATGAAGTGTGCGCGGAATCGGCGTTGCCGAAAGAGTCAGCACATCAACAAGTGTGCGCATTTTTTTCAGCTTTTCCTTGTGCGCGACACCAAAACGCTGTTCTTCATCAATTATTACCAGTCCCAATTCTTTAAACTCAACATCTTTTGAAATCAGCCGATGAGTTCCCACGACAATATCTATCTTTTGGCTTTTTAAATCTTGAATGATTTTTTTTTGTTCGGCTGTGCTTTTAAAACGATTGAGTACTTCAACACGGATAGGGAAATCGCTAAGCCTTGATGCTATGGTCTGGTAATGTTGCTCAGCCAGAATTGTTGTGGGCACAAGAAAGGCCACCTGTTTGCCGTCCATAACAGCGCGGAAGGCTGAGCGAATGGCAACTTCCGTTTTGCCGAAACCTGCGTCACCGCAGATTAGCCGATCCATGGGCTTGACATCATCCATATCCAGATGAACATCTTCAATGGCTTTAGCCTGATCAGGCGTTTCTTCAAATTCAAATGTCGAGCAAAATTCCTCATAAATCCGATCCGGCGGCGCAAACGATTTTCTTTCCATTACTTCACGGGCGGCATAAATGGCAACTAAATCCTCGGCAACCTCGCGTACTGATTTTTTAACCCTTTCCTTGACGGCATCCCAAGAAGCTCCGCCCATCTTATCAATTTTTGGCACATAATTATCGGGACCCAGGTACCTTTGAATTTTCTCCATTGTGTTCACCGGCAGATAGAGTTTGTCGCCATCCAAATACTCAAGAACTAAAAAATCGTTTTCGATTTTACCTACGCAGATTTTTTTTAGCCCGCGATAAACACCAATACCAAAATCTGTGTGGACAACAAAATCACCCTCTTTTAATTCACCGAAAGATTTAAGAAAAGTGCCTTCCCGCAATGGCCGCGTACGGCGGCGGATCACTTTTTTTACAAATATTTCCTCCTCACTCAATAGTACCAGTTTAATAGCAGGAAAGATAAAACTGGAAGAAATTTTCCCTTCCCATAAAATAAGTTGAGGATGACCGTCCCACTGATTGATAAAGTCCAGAAGCGAATCTGTCAAAGGTCTAATCTGTACTGGCAAATCATAGGATGAAAGCAGGTGCTGCATCCGATGCAGATCCTCCGGTGTCGGGCACAGAAAAACAACCAACATGTCGGATGATAGCCAGTTTTTAATATTCCCCGCTGTTTGCCTCAAAAGCGCGTCTTCCTTGATCTCGCCTGCCCGCGGTTCCTCGCGCTGCAGATTTTGGCCTGTTTCAAAAACAATTGTTCTGGAGAGGTTATCCCCGGCCTCATCCAACTGAAGAGCCGTCAGGGAAATCTGTGCGAATCTTTCGAGGCCGGCTAAAATACTGGCCAGATCAATATACGCGCTTACTTTTTCCAGATAAAACTTGCCGCTGTTTTTAGCTTTGAACAGCAGTTTGTCGATATTCTGCTCAATGCCCGGAGCAATCTGGTTTATCGCCAAAGGATCATCCAAAAACACCAGTGTGTTTTTCGGCAAATATTCAAAAAAACTCGATAACTTGTTTTGGGGTGCCTCACCGTTTTTATCGTACGCTTCATAAAAGAGCGGCAAAAATACGGGGTTTATCGAATCGGCCAGATTGTTTTGCAGTGTATCAACCAGACGGTTACGAATTTCGCGGGAAAGGGAAAGATCATCGGCACGACGCTTAATGTTGCGCGTTGCCAGTTCAAGCCCCTGCAAGGTAATGATCACTTCGCTTGCCGGAGATACCACAAAAGCATCCGCTGTACCAACAGAGCGCTGAGAAGCACAATCAAACCTGCGAATAGATTCAATTTCGTCACCGGACATTTCCAAACGCAACGGGGTTTTTTCTGTAGGCGGAAATACATCAATTAGATTGCCGCGAATACTGAATTCTCCTGCTTCCTCCACCAAACTGACTCTCTTGTAACCGCCGGAAAGCAAGTTCCCGCCAAAATCTTCCCTGTTCAGTATATCGCCTGTGGAAACTATTTGCAGATACTTACTAAACTGCGCGAAAGGCATTACTTTTTGCATCAAAGCAATCACAGAAGTAACAACAACTGTTTGAGGATTTATTTGCATTCTGGCCTGAACTTCAAGACGGATTAATTCTTCTTCTTTCTGGAGAGCAAACATGTCGATTGTCCGGAAATCAAGCGGCGGGTAATAAATTACACTTTCTTCCCCCAAAAAGAGGAGCAGATCACGCGCAAACGCTGCGGCTTCCTTTTCTTCAGGACAGACGACAAGAAGAGTTTTCTCCATACGGGAAAAAAGGAGGGAAACCAGGTAGGAACGCGCGGCACCAACCAGCCCGCCAACATTAACTTTGGGATCAGAGTGTTTTAGTTCTTCCAAAAGATATCTGAGTGGTTCAATATCTTCCGTATTTTTTTTAGAAATAATTTTTCTCACTGATAATAATCCAAATTATTGCTTTCATCCCGCCCATGGCGGGATTGTTCAACTTCCAAGCTTCAGTTCACTGCATTTTAAAAAACCGTGTCATTAATCCCCTACGCTGCGCTTCGGGGATAATTCGACTAACTAATTTCAGCTTCGCAGATACCCTTCAGGGTACACTGCGTTTCTGAAATTCGAGTCTCATTACAAAGGCCGAAGGTGGAAACCATTAAGCTTTATGGGATTCCTTCGGCCTGTGAAATTTAATTGACAATTACAAAATGCTTACGCTTTGGCTGCCTGTTGCAATTTCCTGATCATATCAGTTTTTTCCCAGGGATAGTTATCCAGAAAAAACGTCTTGGGAATCCTCCGGTAAATATTTGCGTTAAGCAAATCAAACCTTTCAATCATGCCTCCCGGAGTCAGATCAAAGAGTCCCTCAATGATTTTTTCCAGCTTTTCATCGGAAATGCTTCCTGTTCCAAACGTATTGACATAAATGGAAAAGGGACGGGCAATTCCAATAGCGTAAGCCAACTGTACGGAACATCTAGAGGCAAGCCCCGCGGCAACAATATTTTTTGCCACATGGCGGGCGCCAAAAGCGGCGGAACAATCAACTTTTTCCGGAGTTTTATTCACTACCGCGCCGCCACCTAACTGCGCACCGGGATAGCCGCCGTAAAACTGCACAACCAGCTTACGGCCTGTCACGCCGGAATCGGCAGCGCTGCAGGAATTGATAGCATCCCATTCACCTGTGGGATTAAAGATAAACTCTGTTTTCTTATCGGCACAATCTTTCAAACAATTAAAGGCAATCTTTTTGGCCTTTTCTCTGACTTTATTGCGGTTGCCCTTGACGCAACGATAATCAATAGAGTTGGACATAAGCACCTTGGCTAGACGAATCGGTTTGCCTGTTTTAATATCATAATCTACCGAGACCTGCCCCTTGCCATCCGGAGCAAAAATAGGATCTCCACAGTTCTCAAAAGCTCTCATCATCCTGTTGACCAGGACATATGGAAGAGGCAGAAGCTCAGGCGTTTCATCACAGGCAAAGCCATACATAATACCCTGATCTCCGGCGCCGATCTCATGCTTCTTGTTCAAAAGACAACTTGTGCCCTGATTGATATCAGGAGATTGAGGAATAATGGCGTTTAAGACTCCCATCGAGTTGCCATTCAATCCTACCGCCGCGTGGTTGTAGCCGATAGCCAAAACCGACTTTCTGGCAATATCATCAATATCAACGTAAGCCCTTGTTCTCACCTCTCCACCGACAAGACAAATACCTTTGCCCAGAAAAACCTCAATACCGCAGTGAGGCATGTTGCTCAAATCCAGACCTATTTTTTTTTCCTCTTTCAGGATTTCCGCAATTACATTGGCCGCTATGATATCGGCAACAATATCCGGATGACCTATTTTGACACTTTCTGACGAAATCTGCATTTTAATAATCTCCTTTGCAAAATCATTTTCAAGTACACTTCGTTTATTCAAAGGTACCATTAATCCCCTACGCCTATAGTGGCCTTTAGGCCATACGCTTCGGGGACAATTCGACTTACGAATTTCAACGCAATGCGTTTCTGAAATTCGAGTCTCATTGACAAAAAAACCCGTGTCAAAGCACGGGTTCAATTTACGGTTAATTGATTCTACGGTGCTTTAGCACATTTATTAAGCGGAGCAATTTACTTTAAATCACCGCTAGGTATTGGAATTATCATAAACGAAGATAAAGTCAAGAAAATTTATAGCAGTTCCATTTTATCGATACTTCAAAAACATATGGTTGACTAAAGATATATTTAGTTTTATAGTTCAAATAATAAGATATTGAGAGGAACTCATATCAAAAAAATAATCAACATTGAAAGGAATATTATGCGTAAAATTATTGTTACACTTTTTATTGTTCTGCTGAGCGTCCCGGCTTTTGCGTCGTCAGATCCATCAACTGAAGAACAAAAAGCTCTATATGCAATTGGCGTACACATCGCCAAGCAGCTTGAATTTTTCAACTTTACTGCAGATGAATTCGAATTTGTGCAGCAGGGAATTAGTGATAAGGTAAATGGCAAAAAAGTAATTGTCGATCCTGAAACCTATAAGCAACAAATCAGCGAACTTGCACAGACAAGAGTTAAAGCTGCCGCAGATAAGGAAAAGGCCAGATCCAAAGATTTCTTGGAAAATGCTGCCAAAGAAAAAGGAGCCATAAAGACTGATTCTGAACTTATTTATATACCAATCAAAGCGGGTAGCGGCAAACAGCCCAAAAGCACAGACATTGTCAAAGTGCATTATACCGGCACTCTTATTGGTGGCAAAGAATTCGATAGCTCTGTGAAACGCGGACAGCCCGTCGAATTTCCGCTCAATCAGGTTATCAAGTGCTGGTCTGAGGGTGTGTCCAAAATGAAGGTTGGCGGCAAAGCCAAACTAGTCTGCCCCCCCGCCATTGCTTACGGAGATGAAGGAAGGCCTCCCGTCATTCCAGGCGGCGCTACACTGATCTTTGAAGTAGAGCTTCTAGACACAAAAGCTCCGGCTGCCGGAGCTGCCAAACCCGCAGGCAAGAAGAAATAGTTAATTTGTTTCCGGTCCCTTGCATGATGCAGGGGACCGGAAACAACATTTCATTATTTCCCCTGCACTCAATAGCAAAACAATTATTTTACTTACATTGAAGTTAATTCCGTTGTTAACATAATGACCTCCATGGATTCCATCAACTAACAGCCGTTATCTAATATACAAACAGATTTACACAACTGCCACAGCGCCTTAAGCATTCAGTAAACAAATCACGCAAAACTACTCCCTCACATTTATCGTGATAAGGGAGTAGTTGAAATGAAATTACTTAAGGAGATTATTATTTGATTCCACTGATAAAATCAATATATTGTGTTGCTGTTTCCTGTGGTTTTTCCAGCATGGGCAGGTGGCCGCAATCTTTGATGATTACAGTTTTGTGATTTTTTAATCCCTTTTCAAAAACCGGCACACTGGAAACATCAAGGACTTTATCCTGATCGCCCCAAAGAATTAAAGCTGGCGCTTTTATCTTTGGCAGATCTTTTTCGAGAGATAAGAAATCTGGACCGATTTCTTTGAGTTCCTTTTCGTAGAACTTACGATTGTTTAAAGCGTTTTTGGTAAATACTTTTTTGAGTGGGTATGGTAAACTTGGAGAATTAACAAAAACCAGCGCCATTAAGCGTGGCATATCTTTGCTGTCTTTTAAAACAAGTGGATTTTCGCCTTTGTCTATCATTTTCATTACTACACTTTTTTCCAGTGAAGTGACTCCTCCGGCATTAAATAGTCCCACACTGATAATTTCATCAGGATAGCGCACGGCATAAGACCCGGCAAAAAATCCGCCCATGGAGTTACCCGCGATATGAAACTTTTTGAGTTCAAGTGCCTGTGCGAATTTATGCAAACGCGACATCTGATTTGATAAATCGTATGAGGCCTTCTCGATCATGGAACTTTCTCCGTACCCGGGAATATCAGGAATTATCACATGGTAATCTTTAGCTAAATAAGGGGCCAACTTTATCCAGTTATCTTTATCTCCGGTGTAGCCGTGCAAAAGTAATATTGTCTGTCCTTTGCCGCCTTCCAAATAAACAATGTTATGATCATCGATCTTGATTTCCTTTTTGGTTAGCCCTGCCTGGCTTCTGGCGGCATCGATCATATAACCGGCTACTTTTTCCGGGAAAGCAAAATAACCCACAACCATGGCCACGACAACAGCTAATAATCCAATTAATACTTTTTTCATGTTGACACCCTCCCTATTTTCCTTATATAGATTAGCAAATAACTTTTAAAGTATAGCATAATTATTTATGGACATAATAATTTATTTTATAGATTTTTTTATTCATCTGGACAAATACATGCCCGTTATCATCAAGAGTTTTGGTATCTGGGCTTATGTCATTGTATTTCTGGTGATATTCTGCGAAACAGGCCTTGTTGTTACACCCATTCTTCCCGGCGATTCCCTTCTGTTCGCATTGGGCAGTTTAGCCGCGCTATGCGCGTTGGATATTGAAATCCTTTTAATCTCCCTTTGCATTGCGGCAGTTGCAGGCGATACGGTTAATTATGCCATTGGTCATTTTATCGGCCCCAAAGTATTTCATTATGAAGACGGCCGTTTTTTCAAAAAAGAATATCTAATAAAAGCTCATCAGTTTTATGAAAAGCACGGCGGCAAAACCATTATTATCGCCCGCTTCATGCCCATAATTCGCACCTTTGCCCCTTTTGTTGCAGGCATCGGCGCAATGACCTACTCAAAATTCATCCTGTATAACATTGCCGGTGGCATTGCCTGGATCTGTACATTCCTTTTGGGTGGTTATTATTTCGGTAATATACCTGCGGTAAAAAATAATTTTACTATAGTAATTGTTGTGATAGTAATTATATCCGTGTTGCCGGGATTCATTGAGTATTGGCGACAAAGACGGATTACTGGCCTGCAGAAATCAGACAGTTAAATTCCCAGAGACAGTAGACAAAAGAATATCATAACAGGCATTGCGGTGCGCCGAGGTTAGTCATTTTTTATGGTGCAATCCGCTTTTTTCAATTCCCTTTCCCGGCAGGTAGCAATACATCTGAAACATATTATCACCTAATTCATCCTCCCAAGTTATTCTGATCAGGCCGGGAAGATTCATTAAAGACGGCAGATCCTGAGGGAATAATTCAGGAGGGATATCGCATTGATTTGTATAATAAAGGACATTATATTTACCGATAGATACCGTCTCCTGCCGAAAGATATAGAAAACTATAACTACCGCTAATAATATGGCAAAAAGCGACAAACCTGTAATAATATTTTTCATATTTGATACTAACCTAAACCCATTCTTCGGAAAGCACATCGCCATGAGTGCTGACGATAATTGCCTTCAGAGGGACTTTTCTGTTTGCTCCCTGCAGAGCCGCATTAGCAATTTGTATCAGGCCACGGCAGCAGGGCACTTCCATCATAATTACCGTTAGTGTATTGATTTTAGATTTCTCCACCATCTTGCGTATTTTTTCCACGTAGACATCCTGTCCTTCATCAAGTTTCGGACAGGCAATGGCCAGGCTTTTGCCCTTCAGAAATCTTTCATGAAAATCGGGCAGACTATAAGCTACGCAATCGGCGGCAAGCACAACATCTTTTCCGCTAAAAAATTCGGCAACGGGATTAACCAGGTGAAGTTGAATAGGCCAGTGCGTTAGTTCAGATTGCCTTGCACCTTTATGAGCTGTGGCCTGGACCTTTCTTTCAAATACAGCATGAGCTGAACCGGGGCAACCGTGAGATTCGGGGCTAAAAGCACCAAAACTCTGCGGCACTGGTTTATGAGTAGTGGCTTGAGCCGCTTCGCGCTTTTTGCGCGCTATCGTTTCCTGAACAATCTTTTCATCGAAATGATCTGCTTCCCGCTCTTCGATGGAAAGCGCACCTTCGGGGCATTCGCCCAGACAAGCGCCCAGACCGTCACAGAAAACATCGCCAACCAGCTTTGCCTTGCCATCGATAATTTTAATTGCTTCTTCTTGGCAACCAGGTACGCACAAACCGCAGCCGGTGCATTTGTCTTCATCGATCTTGATTATTTTTCGCTTCATTCATATATTTTCCCACAAAATATAATTAAAAACAATCTCAAACATTTGTTTTCCTTGTTGCAAAAATAAAATCTCTAAGGTACAAAATATTATATAAAATGGAGGTTATGATGGGGAAACTTTTCGGCACAGATGGCATCCGTGGCATTTCCAACCAGCATCCGATGACGGCGGAAATGGCTTTAAATGTAGGCAGAGCCATTGCTTACCTTTCTAAAAGGCAGGGGCATACAGCGCGAATTGTCATCGGGAAAGACACGCGACTATCCGGCGATATGTTTGAGGCCGCGATTGTTTCCGGCATTTGTTCAATGGGTGTTAATGCCATTTCCGTGGGCGTAATTCCCACACCTGCGATTGCCTTTCTAACGCAAAACATGCGCGCCGATGCGGGCATAGTTATTTCCGCTTCCCACAATCCCATGCAGGACAACGGCATAAAGATTTTCAAAGGTGACGGCTTTAAGCTCTCCGATGAAAAAGAAAATTCAATCGAAGAATTAATTTTTGCCAATAACATGCACAAACTCCACCCCGCACCTAAAGAGCTGGGAAAGTTGTCCCGAATGGATGACGCCTCCGGCCGGTACGTTGATTTTCTCAAATCAGCTTTTCCGCAGGAAATCAACCCGGAAGGAATGAAAGTTGTCCTGGATTGCAGTAACGGCGCGACGTATCGAGTTGCACCTGCCGTTTTTTCGGAACTGGGAGTTGAGGTTACATCCATGTTTGATCAACCCGACGGCAAAAACATCAACCTTAATTGCGGATCGCAACACCCGGAAGCACTCGCTGCCGAAGTGTTACGGCAAAAGGCCGATGTCGGCTTTGCCTTTGACGGAGATGGTGACCGGGTGATTGCCGTGGATGAAAAAGGACAAGTTCTTTCCGGCGACAGATTGCTGGCTATTTGCTCAGCCATTCTGAAAAAAGAAGGCAAGCTGAAAAACAATTTTGTGGTACGCACTGTTATGAGCAATTTGGGATTATCTGTTGCATTCCAGAAACTCGGCATTGATTCTGTTTTTGCCCAAGTAGGCGACCGCTACGTGCTTGAAGAGATGATGGCTCGTGGCGCTGTTATTGGCGGAGAGGATTCCGGCCATTTAATTTTCCTGGATCATCATACAACAGGCGATGGCTTGATTACCGCACTGCAAGTGCTTGCTGCCATGAAAAAAGATGGCAAACCGCTATCGGAGATGGCCAGCGTCATGTCCGTATTTCCTCAAATGCTCATCAATATTGATGTAAAAAGAAAGCCGGAGATAGAAACCGTACCGGAAATAATAGCAGCCATCAAAGAGGTTGAAAAGAAGCTGGGCGACAAAGGCCGCGTGCTGGTGCGCTACTCGGGGACTCAGAATATGTGCCGCATCATGGTGGAAGGCCCCACTAAAGAAGAAACCCAAACATACTGCCGCCGTATAGCGGATGTCGTGGAAAAGATGCTGGCATAGGCCAGGATATATTTATTCTGTACTATTAACAGACCATCAATGATAATTACTTTTTTCAAATTAAATCGTCGGGCAAACTAGATTGCTGATCATTATCTTGCACTCTCTGATCCTTCATGAAATTTATCGCTTCCAGAATAGCAATAAAAGTATCTCCGATGTGATCAGGGTCAAATTCAATGTACTCATGTCCGCCGATGATTTCCTTGCCGGCTTTTGCTCCTTTTTCCATCAATATTATGACCGGCACTCCTTCACTAAAGGCCAGGGCCAAATCCTCTTTAGTCCAGGTGCTTTCATCATCCTGCGTAATCAGATAGATAAAAAAATCATAACTTGATTTTTGGTGGCCTGATACTTTCCGCGCTGCGCTCCGCCGTTCATTTCCAAGACCGGATACAACTTTAATATCCATCAAGGTGAGAAAGCGCGATACTTCCGGCGCGAGGAATTTCACCCGGGCATTAAACCTGTAGGCCAAAAAACAAGATGGTGATTTAGAAAATTCGCGATTTGATATTGTGCTTTCCATTATCTCTATTTCCGCCTTTCTTTCATCTCTTTCTACTCTTTCAGATCTTTCGGTTCTTTCAACTTTTTCAGGTCTTTCCGTTCTTTCTACTCTTTCAGCTCTTTCAACGGAAATATTTTTGGATTTGCCTATTGGTTTTCCCAGTCTCTCAACCAGTTTGAGCTGATCTTCAATCTTATCCATAATACTTTGAATCGAGGGAAAGTTGGTGGTGGATACATTCACCAAAATACCGTCCTCATAGTTACAGAAAGTAATGGCATTATCTTTAGTGTTAGCTTTGATAAGATCCGTAGGATAGGATACCATTATTGCGTTGGTTTGCCCTTCAAAATCACGGACAGCGGCAAGATCGGACAAATCCATCGATCTTCTTTCCGTTGCACCGCTTTTCGCTTTGAATGTTCCGGTAATCTCCAGTGCATCTTCCGGAACACCTAATTCATCCATAATGGAAACCAGCACGCCGGATATATCTTTCGGTCGAAATTTCTTATTTTCATAAACCTTATGACGACTAACTTGCATTTCGGTCTCCTTATGCTTTTAAAAACAATGGATCGACTATATGTTAATTATGCGCAGGATACAAGCGACTTTAGCTGCCAATATGTTGGCAATTCCCGAACCCGAATAAAAACACAATTCCGTTATAACTTTGCCTGTCTGTTAAACCTGTCTCAGCCATACTGCGTATATACTCAACAGATAAATCTTACCCGCTTTTTTGCGTCAATATGGCATTTATTCTGTTACTGCTATTTATTATTATAAATTTAGAAAAACAATAAACTAAACAATTAGCCAAGTCAATAATAATTCACTATTTTATAGATAGATAAAAAATTTAAAAAATTGTTCTTGACATTTCTTTTGAAATATTTAACCATACGGTTAAACCATACGGTTAAATTTATAATCAGCCTTGGATACTATTTTACGTGGGGGTAAATAAATGAACATTAAAAGCTTGTGCTTAATAACATTATTTGCAGCTGTGCTTGTCCCTTTTATAGCCATTGCAGCAGAACCTTTAACTCTGGAATCGAGTATTGAAATTGCTCTAAAAAATAGTATCGTTTTAGACATGGCCAAAGAGGGGGTTAAAGCGGCCACTGCTCAAAAAAGAGAAGCCATTACGGGCTTCCTGCCAAAACTTAACACATCCTATAGTTACACACGCTTGAATGAGGCGCCATTTTCCCGGTTTCAGGGTCTTCCACCAGTACCTCCTTTTTCTGCCTTAAATGGAATGGAAATCCCGGCAGGAACGAAAGATAATTACAACTGGACGATCGAAGCCAGGCAGCCTCTTTTTGTCGGCGGGGGATTGATTGCCAATTATCAGGCAACTAAAATCGCTGAAGATGCAGCCCAGATCGAGGAAATAGCCAAAAGGCAGGATGTCGTGCAGGATGTAAAGATTGCCTATTATGACATTTTGCGCGCGCAAAAAATTATGGAAACAGCGCGCCAGTCTGTGGAGATGCTCACCGCCCATCGCGAGGTCGCCTTGAATTATTTCAAGGTCGGAATGATTCCCAAGAACGATTTACTGCGTGCCGAAGTAGAGCTGGCTAATGGCAAACAATCGCTGGTTAAAGCTCAGAACGCTGTTGAGTTAACCAAAGCCCGTTTTAATACTGTTTTAAAACGCAAGATATTTGCTCCGGTGGAGATAGCCGACGTGCTTAAATATCAGCCCTTTGAAAAATCATTGGAAGAATGTTTTGAAATAGCTCTGCAAAACCGCCCTGAATTGAAGATTGCATCGCTAAGAGCAAAGCAGGCAGGGAAGTTGGTTAATACGGCACGTAGCGAGTATTTCCCGACACTGAGCCTTGTTGCTAACTACGGACGTTTTGGCGATAATCCTTCTGTTGCTGGCAGTGACTTTAAAGATGCGGAAAGCTGGTATGTTATGGGTGTGGCCAGTTGGAATTTCTGGGAATGGGGCAAGACGAAATTCCGGGTGGATGCCAGCACTGCCAAAGAAAATCAAGCGCTTGGCGCGCAAAGAGAATTGAACGATCAAGTCGCCCTGGAAATTAAATATGCATCCCTGATTTTGCAGGAAGCGGAAAAACAGATTGCCGTTTCCCAGAAAGTAATTGAACAAGCCGAAGAAAATTTCCGCATTTCTGAAGAGAGATACAAGGAAAGAGTCGCCACTTCCACTGAAGTCTTGGAAGCTCAGACTCTGCTTACCAAAGCAAAATCTGAATATGCCAATGCCCTGGGCGATTACAATATAAATTATGCCAAACTGCAAAGAGCTATGGGAGTCATTATCCAGTAATTTGTCGATAGAATATTTTAAAAACAAGGGAATTAGTGATGCGTTTGATTAAAAAAAATATTGATCTGGAAAAACCCGGCAAAACCGCGGAGAAGATTTTAGTGGCGGCACGTGCCGTATTTGCCGAAAAGGGCTACAGTGGAACTCATGTGGATGAAATTGCGGAGTGCGCTGGTGTAAACAAAGCTACTCTCTATTATCAAATCGGCGATAAAGATACTCTTTATGCCAATGTGATCCATCAGGTTCTGGGCAACACCGCCCAGAATATTGCTGAAGCTGTGGCTAAAGTTGATGACCCGATAGAAAAACTAAAGGCTTATGTAAATTGCATAGCCGCTAATGCGGATAAAAATCCGGAATTGCCGCCGATTATGATGAGGGAGATTGCCGGCGGTGGCGCAACTCTGCCACTCGTTGTAATTGAAGACATAGCGTCAGTGATAACAATTTTGATTGGTATTCTCGATAAAGGGAAGAAGCAAGAAATATTTACTGAAACCAATCCTTTTCTTATCCACATGATGATTATTGGAACAATTCTTTTCTACAAGGGAAGTGTACCAATAAAAGACAGACAGCTATGGATACCTAATGACATTAAAGCTCATGATAAACGATTAAAGGGTGGGTTGGGCGACGAAGTAGCCCAGTTGGTGATTAAGGCAATAAAGCGATAAAAGACATGCTGTAATCCCAATAGGCAGCAGGGAAAATAGTGCGGAATGAAATATAAATTGGAGGAAAGCAGTGAAAAAGAAAATTATCATTATTGTGTTTATAATATTTTTTGTCGGGGTAGCGTCATTTGTTTATTTCGGCCAGAAAAATAATCAGCAAAAAGAACTTTTTTATTCCGGCACTATCGAAACAACGCAGGCCAAATTATCATTTCAGGTGCCCGGACGCGTAGCTCAAGTCAATATTCAGGAGGGACAACCAGTTACTAAAGACCAGATTATCGCTGAGCTGGACCGGGCGGAATTTTCATCCCGTTATGATCAAGCCAGAGCAAACGCAAAAAGCGTTCAAGATACTTTTAAAGATGCTGAAAAGAACTATAAGCGTTTTGAAGAGCTATTCAGCAAAGGTGTGGTCACGGAAAAAGAACGCGACTCAGTGAAGCTGGTCTATGAATTGGCCAAATCAAGGCTTGCCGAAAGCGAATCAGTTTTAAAACTGGTCTCTATCCAGCTTGGCTATACCCGGTTAAAATCACCAATGGACGGTATCGTAACCAGCCGCAATATCGAACCCGGTGAAACCGTAAATGCCGGGCGCGAAGTAATCACCGTTTCCGATCTTTCCCGTGTTGATCTGAAAATATTCGTTGATGAAACTGCAATCGGCAAAGTCAAACCCAACCAAAAAGTTGATGTTAAAGTAGATACATTCCCCGGCAAAAGCTACGCAGGACATGTATCTTTCATCTCCCCCGAAGGAGAATTTACGCCAAAAATCATCCAAACAAAAAAAGAACGTGTTAAGCTTGTGTATCTGGTTAAGGTATCCATTGCCAATCCCAGCTTTGAACTCAAATCCGGCATGCCAGCTGATGCCTTGCTGGCGCAATAGTGAGCGACTCAATGATCACTCCGCAGAAAAGTTCCCGGCTCATGGTGGAAGTTAAAAACGTTACTTTGCGCTTTGATTTGGTCGAGGCTGTTAGGGACGTTTCTTTCTCTGTCGACAAGGGCAATATTTTTGGTTTGGTCGGTTCCGACGGCGCCGGCAAATCAACTCTTCTGCGGCTGATTGCCACTATGATCAAACCAACTCAGGGAGATATTCTTGTAGGCGGCCTCAATGTCGTTGCCGATAGGAGAAAAATAAAAAACATAATCGGCTATATGCCACAGCGGTTCGGTCTGTATCAGGATCTGACTGTCGATGAAAACATTAATTTTTTTATGGATGTTTTTGGCATAGCGAGCGGGGAAAGAAAAAAGCGCAAAGAAAAATATCTGGGGTTCTCCAACTTGCTGCCTTTTGTGGATAGACTGGCAGGTAATCTTTCCGGGGGCATGAAACAAAAACTGGGACTGGCCTGCGTGCTGGTACACGAACCGCAATTGCTGGTTCTAGACGAACCGACAAACGGTGTTGACCCTGTATCGCGGCATGAATTCTGGGAAATATTAGGCAGCATGAAAAAGGAAGGTATGACCATTCTTGTTTCCACCGCTTATCTAGACGAAGGAGAATTGTGCGACCAACTCGGCCTGCTGCATAATTCCATTCTTCTGGACACGGCCACACCGGCGGTTATTCGCGGCACATTCAACACTCTGGAAGAGGCGATAATCGAACGAATAAAAGAAGTAGATAAGGGATTGGCACATGACACTTTCCAACTCTAATTCCGTCTCTGTTAATAATTTAGAAAAGAAATTCGGCGATTTTGTCGCCGTTAATAAAATTTCTTTCTCCGTTAATAAAGGTGAAATATTCGGATTTCTAGGCGCCAACGGCTCAGGGAAATCAACTACCATTCGCATGCTGTGCGGCATCATTACGCCTACATCCGGAGATGGCTTTGTTGCCGGGCATAACATTATGAAAGATTCCGAAGAAATTAAGCATTCCATCGGCTACATGTCACAAAAATTTTCTCTCTATGAAGACTTAACGCCTTTCGAAAATTTGCGCTTCTATCTTGGTGTTTATAGTGTCCCGGAGGATCAATGGAAAGAACGCATCAACTGGGTTTTGGATATCGCCAGATTACAGGCAGTACGCAATCGATTGACAAGAGAATTGCCACAGGGTTGGCGTCAAAGACTGGCGCTGGGATGTTCTCTTTTGCACAAGCCGGATATTTTATTTCTGGATGAGCCTACTTCCGGAGTTGATCCGGTCACAAGACAACATTTCTGGAATTTCATTAAGCAACTGGCCAAAGAAGGGATAACTATATTCGTTACCACGCATTATATGGACGAGGCGCGCTTCTGCGAAAGGATCGTTATGATTAATGCCGGCAATATTGTGGCGTCGGGAACACCTGCCGAAATCATTGCCGACACCTGCCCGCATAATCCTGCTGCCGATCTGAACGATGCTTTTATAACTTTGATGAAGAGGAGCGACTCTTGAATTTTTTGAGAATCAAAGCGCTGGTCCGCAAAGAATTTTATCATCTGATCAGAGACTACCGCAGCCTGTATATGGCCTTTGCCATTCCTTTTCTATTGGTAATCCTTTTTGGTTATGCCCTGAGCCTGGATGTTGATAACGTAGAAACAGTCATTGTTGATTATGATCATTCCGAAATGAGCCGCGATTTCATCCGCAAGCTTGATGCATCTCCCTATTTTCATGTCGCCACGCAATTAGCAAAAACTAAGGATGCAGCCGATTATCTGGATCATGACCGCGCAGCGGTCGCCATCATCATTCCGCCCGACTTCATGAAGAACCTGAGCGCCAATCGGGAAACGCCGCTTCAGATAATCATCGACGGTAGCGATCCCAATTTTGCCGGCATCATTAACGGATACATGATGGCTTTCACCGAACAATATAACCAAACACTCCTTTTTAATTTCCTGAATCGGCAGGGCATGGAAAAGATCAAGCCTCCCGTGGACGGCCGCATCCGTGTCTGGTTTAATGAAGATCTGGAAAGCCGCAATTTCATTGTACCCGGAATTATAGCAATTATCATCATGCTGGTTTGCGCTTTTTTGACCTCGCTGATCATTGCCAGAGAATATGAAAATGGAACAATGGAAACGATCAAATCGCTGCCGATTCGAGCCGGTGAATTACTATTAGGCAAAGCTCTTCCTTATTTTGTCATCGGACTGACAGATGTGTTAATAGCCATTCTTTTAGGCCAATTGCTATTCGGCGTAGTCATGAAGGGAAATTTCTGGCTGATGATGGCTGCTACCTCCCTTTATCTGGGAGTCGCACTGGCTCTGGGACTATTAATTTCTAATGCCACAAAATCACAGCTCATCGCCAACCAGATGGCGTTTATGCTGACCTATTTGCCTTCTGTTTTGCTTTCCGACTTTGTCTTTCCCATTATCAATATGCCGACTATTCTGCAATTGGTTACTTATATCGTTCCCGCAAGATACTATATTGATATCCTGGGTGGCATATATTTGCGGAATCTGGGTTTTGCTTATCTTTGGCCCAGCATGCTGGTTTTAGGAATGATGTTCATAATATTAACTGCATTAAACTACAGATTGTTAAAAAAAGAAGGTCTATGAGCTGGCTGAGAATAAGAGAACTTGTGCGTAAAGAATTCATTCAGGTGCTGCGGGACAAGCGCTATCGTGTGCTGCTTTTTGTTTCCCCTTTTATACAGCTGCTTGTTTTCGGTTATGTTGTAAATTACGACATTCGCAATATCAGCGTGGCACTTCTGGATTATTCGCAAACTTACGAAAGCCGCAAACTTGTGGAAGATTTCACCAGCAGCAATATTTTCCATATTCGATATAAGGTAAGCGATGATCGTGAACTCGATGAGTTGTTGCTGCGACGCAAAGTTGATATGGGTATTAAAATAAACCCTGATTTTGCGGACATTATTCGAAAGGGACAAACAGCGCCAATCCAGATTCTGGCCGACGGCAGCATGAGTAACATGGCTAATGTTCGAATGGCTTACACTTCCTCTGTTATCGGCAAATATAATCGCGAAACCATCCGCGAACTATATGCTCGGCAGTTGAACTATGCACAGATTGACGCCCGCATTCGAACCTGGTACAACCCCAATCTGGATAGTCAATACTTCTTCGTTCCGGGAATTGTCGCCTTTTTGGTTATGTTCATATCATTGCTTTTGACATCTATGGCGATTATCAAAGAAAAAGAAGGAGGCACGATGGAGCAACTAATCGTGACGCCTTTAAAGGCCTCGGAGTTTATTATCGCCAAGACAATTCCTTATATAATTATTTCTCTGGGTCAAATGTTTGCTATCATCCTGGCCGCCATTTTCTGGTTTGGCATACCGCTCAATGGCAGCATTCTGCTTTTATTTTTTGCAACGTGTCTGTTTTTGCTATCGACTTTGGGAACCGGGCTTTTTATTTCGACCATCTCCGCCACACAGCAGCAGGCAATGATGTCCACCTTCTTTTTTCTTATGCCTGCTTTTTTTCTGAGCGGCTTTGTCTTCCCCATCTCCAACATGCCGGAGGTGGTTCAGTGGCTGACTTATATAAACCCTCTGCGCTATTTTTTAGTTATCATCCGGGGGATATTTCTCAAAGGTGTAGGTTTAGAAATCCTGTGGCATCAATATCTGGCACTGGCCATTTTAGGAACAATCGTCTTTTCTGCTTCAATCAGCCGCTTCAAAAAACGGCTGGATTAGTACCGCTTTCTCGTATATTATAAAGCATAATACCAAGTAAGCTTTCAGGAAGCTGAACTATGCTTAAAGTTATTACCGATCAATTGACCATCAAAAAATATATTCGTCTGTTTGTCAAAAGTTTTAAACCGTTTATCGACGAAACAATAAAAGTAAAGCTGGGGCATCAGGGAGCAAGCTCTCCGGCAAAAGTATTATGGGCAAAAAATCTTGGGATTTGGTTATTTTCTCACACTATTAATGAAGTTCGTTACTGGAATGCCTTTGGTATGGGTAAACCCAAGGAGGCAAGCATTCTTTCCATAACCGCCGAAATTAACTTCCCCTGCAAGGGAATTGACCGAAAAACCGGTGCTGCGTTTGCCGAGGATCAGTGGGGAAATGTTTTTGTAATTCATCGGGGGAAAATCGGTGGTGGGAAAAAGGGTGTGGGCAAATCTCTTTTTGAGCATAACTATCGTGGCGTCTGGTCTTTTATGGAAGATGGAGATTCGATAACCCCGGTAGCTGTTATCGGCGCTCTGAATTCCGGCCGCTTTGCGCTGCAGACAGCCTTATTTATAAAAAAGATTGAAAAATTAAAATTAACTGCGGCAATCTCGCCTCAAACAGAGATGAATTTTGCGGAAACAGTTTTTCGGGAAGATCTGGTGGGTGCAATGCCTTCTGCCTATGGCAGTGAAATATTCTCTGCCTGCGATTGCGATCTTGTGGTCACAAGCCTTGCCCATCTTCTTATGCGCTGGAAGTTTCGAGTCGGCAACAACGCCACCCATCAACTCTTTCTGATTGACCACGCTACAGGTGGGATTTCTCATGTTTTTGAAGTTATAGGCGATATAAGAGAAATTAGCGTTATGGCTGCTGCGGCAAAATTATTGCTGCAAAGTACTGCCTTTGAGGGAAGCCCTCTGCCCATAATGGTTATGCCGGAAGATGGAATTAATATCTACGCACAGGAACTGGAAAAGATTAATATTTCCGTTATCGGTTACCGACTGGAAGAAGAAAGAATTATTTTCCCCGATCTGGGAAAAATCAAGCTTGACCAAAATCATTAGTTGTGAAAAAAGTATATTTAAATTTGAGGAAGGTATTGCCATGATCAAGGAAAGAAGAAAACGAACAAGAGTTCCCGTTGGTTTTGACATAACCATTCTCTTCGAGCAAAAAAAAATCAAAGTTAAAACACTCAACATCAGCCTGACCGGAATCAGCTGTACAAATTCTCCGTCATTTGTTGCCGGTAAAGAATGTTCTGTTATCCTGAACTTGAATCCGGAAACAAGCTTAACCATTCAAGGAAAAATTCTCCGGGCAGACGACAAAGAAGCTATAATATCTTTTCTTTCCATGGATGAAGATACTTTTTTTCACTTAAAGAGACTGCTGCAATATAATGCCGCCGAACCGGATACGATTGACGATGAACTTACAGACCCCGCTTTCGTTTAACGTTATTTACCGGTTGATGGTGAGATATTTAATCACGGGTATGAACTCCAAAGCAAGCTTTGGAAACATATTCCTAAGCTCGCTGCGGGGCATTAAACCCTCCGCTGCGCGGGATTGTTCAACTTGCCAATTCCGCTACGCTTGCGGAATTAGAGTTTCACAATAAAGACATCGGGAGTTGATTAATGCCAAAAATGCCAGTATCCAAACTTGAGCCCGGTATGAAGCTTGCCAAGCCGGTTACTGCCAAAAACGGTATGGTTATGCTTGGCGAAGGCACAGAGCTTACAGACAAATGGATTGAAAGAATTCAGGATATGGACATTACCAATATCTTTGTGGAAGGCCCGCCTGTTCAAACCGTTTCCAGAGGAGAAGCCCTGGACAGCCTTAATGAAAGATTTGCCCGTGTAGATGGTAAACCATACATGAATGTTATCAAAAAAATAATTAAAGCGCATATTGAAGGCCTCTATGAGCAACATTGATCCCAAAGTCTTGCGCCACAAAGTGGAAAACATCAACACACTGCCAACTGTTCCCGCTGTGTTAAAACGGCTTTCCGTTGTGATTGAAAAGCCACGTATTACTCTTGTGGAAATCAGCGCTTTCATTTCCAACGATCCGGCATTGACCACCAAAGTGTTAAAAATGGTTAATTCTGCCATTTACGGTTTCCCCGGCAGGATTGCTTCTGTTTCTCACGCGACTATGCTTTTGGGACTCAACGTCATCAAAGGACTGCTGCTGGGAGTTTCCGTCTTTGAATTAATGCAGAAGACAATGAACGGACTTTACGAGCACTCGCTTGGTTGCGCCATAGCTTCCCGCATCATCGCCCAGAAAAAGGGGGTAAAGGAACCGGAAGAAGTTTCTGTTGCCGGGCTGCTGCACGATATCGGCAAGGTTATCCTGGCGCTGGAATACTCCACGGAATATCAAGCGGCCATGAATGAAGCTCAGGAAAAAGGCATTTCGATATTCGACGCGGAATATATTCAGTTCAACGCGACGCATGCCAATGTCGGCAGTTGGCTTGCGGAAAAATGGCGTTTCCCGCGCAACTTAATTGAGGTCATTGAGTTTCATCATCGACCGGCGCTGGCTAAAACCGCTCCTCTGGAAACAGCAATTGTACACATGGCCGACCTTCTTGTCCGCGCGCGCGGATTCGGCTTTGCCGGAGAAAATTTTGTTCCTGAAGTTAATACTATCGCCTATGAGCTTCTTAAACTTTCCGAGACCGATATTAAAGACGTGTTGAAGGAGATGGAAGATAACATGGAATCAGCAGAAGACCTTTCCTGACGGCTTGTGAAAAAACCTGATTATATTTTCTTAGGTACCGGATATTTATTATATGAAAACTATAGTTATCGTTTGCCGTGATGTTATTCTAAATAATTCTATAGAGCGCAGCACAAAAGGCCGCTACCAAAGCGTTATCTTCAACAACATGCCCTCGGCAATTGACTATATTTACAATTCTATCCCCGATTTAATCGTCATTAACGTAGTTGATGATGACCCTGTTGCAGTCAATATTATCAATGACATTAAAGCTGATCCGCTGTTCTATCAATTGCCGGTTCTGGCAATACTTCCCGATCAATTTAGTGTTGAGCAGTTGGATACTTTGATGGTTGAAGATTACATTTGGAGAGCCGATTTTGAACGTGATTTTCTCGCACGCGTCAACTTATCAATATTCCGCTGTGAAAAAAATGTGGAAATTAATCCACTCACACGCCTGCCGGGAAACATCTCCATCAACCGCGAGATCCAGGATAGACTGGAAAAGAAAAAAGATTTCGCTTTTGGTTATGCCGATCTTGATTATTTCAAACCATTTAATGACCGTTACGGTTTCAGCCGCGGGGATGAAGTCATAAAAATGACCGGCCGACTGATTTTGGGTATCGTTAAGGCAAAACAGCCGCAGGGCAGTTTTGTCGGCCATGTTGGCGGAGATGATTTTGTTTTTATCATTGATATAGACATGGTTGAGGAAGCGGCAACAGAAATAATCAAAGCTTTCGATAGTCTAATTATCGGCTGCTACGATCGCGAAGACATAACTCAGGGATTTATCAAATCTGTTGACCGCAAAGGTAAAGCATCGCATTTTCCGGTTATGGGCATTTCCATTGGCATTACCGAAACATGCTCCCGCCCTTTTTCCCATTATGGCGAAGTAACCCAGCTTTCGTCCGAAATGAAAAAATTTGCCAAACAATTCAAAGGCAGTTGTTTTAAATCAGACAGAAGACAGGATAAAGAAGCCGATAAGCCAGTTACAAAAAAGAAAAAACTCAACTAATAAGCTTTTGATTTCAAAGTATAAAGAGGCAGCAATATGGATACACGAAGAGACTTTATTAAAAAATCTGTTATTGCCGGTGCTGCTCTGTACCTGCCGATTTATCTGAGACAGGAAAGCCACGCGGCTTATCAGAACTTAAAAACACGCGACCCGAAAAAAGCGCTGGTTTTATGGTATAGCCAGACAGGCCAGACGCGCAGATATGCCAAACTCATCTGCTGCATCCTGCAAGGAAAAGGCCTTGCTGTAGATGTTCGCGATCTGCAGGGATTTGATAAAAACCTGTTGCCAAATTATGATTTCATCATCATTGGTACACCGGTATTTTATTATGATACTCCTGCCAATGTAGTCGATTGGCTGAAAACGATTCCCTCCATCGCGGGAACTCCTGTTGCAGCTTTTGTTTCCTTCGGTGGCCCGATAGGTAATGAGCATAACTCGTCTTGTCACCTGCTAAAACTTTTAGCGGAAAAAGGCGGAGTTCCAGTGGGAAGGGATGCCTTTCGAAACATTGCCACATACCCAACGCCAACGTGGAACAATCCCAAACAGATTTCCGGGCAGCATCTGCCCAATGCAGAAACTTTTGATCAGGTGCGGCGTTTTACCGCGGACACACAGGCTCGAATTACCCGCGGCGAGACAATTTCTGTCAGTTACGAATTGACATTAAGAGAAAGCTTTCAGACGCTGCCGTTGGTTTGGCTCAACAAGAAGGCGATCACCAAGCACACAGTTGATCCCCAAAAATGCATTGGTTGCGAAACCTGCGTAAAGAAATGCCCGACCAAGGCTATCAACCCCTTCAAACAAACAGTTGATCGGGAAAAGTGCCTGGCCTGCTTTGGCTGCCTGAATAATTGCCCCGCTGATGCCGTAGTGATGGAGTATACCGGCGAGCGCTTGTACGGCTTCCCGGAATATCTCAGGCGGAATAAAATTACAATCATGGAGCCGCCAGAATTGAGCACTTGCAGCTTGTGATTATGATAAATACTTGATGGCATTCCATAATAATTGTTTAATTTTAATAATAAGTTGTCGTAAATGAATAACTGATAAATCAAAGACATTGTTTAAAATAAATCTGTTTCTTGCAATAAAAAATGGGACAGAAAGGGGAAGAAGAAATGGGAGTTGCTTTATCCGTAGATAAAATGTCGATTGAAGAGAAATTTCAAACTATGGAAACTATTTGGGATGATTTATGTAAAAAAGCAGATAGTATATCCTCGCCACCTTGGCACGAGAAAGTTTTGAATGATAGAGAAAACGCTATCAGTACTGGAGAGGATGTATTTGTTGATTTGCATAGTGCCAAGAAAAATATAGAAAACTCCATAGCATGAAAATTAAATTACTTACATCTGCAAACCAAGACTTGATTGATGGTTACAGGTTTTATGAAAAGCAAGCCGAAGGTCTTGGCTCATATTTCTTAGACACACTTTATTCAGATATTGATTCATTGGCAATTTATGGGGGGATTCATCCCATTTATTTCAATAAATACAACCGGGCATTATCTAAACGATTTCCTTTTGCCATTTACTATCGCGTAGAAAATAAAACAGTGCTTGTATATGCGATTCTTGATTGTCGTCGGAGTCCGGCGTGGATAAGGGAAAGAATCAAATAAGGCTCTATAAGAAAGGGCACTAATGTTTGAACAAGCCTTCAGAAATATTGACGATGTCTTACGGAAAGAGGCGGGCTGCTCCAGCGAGCTGGATTATACCGAGCAGACATCCTGGCTGCTCTTTCTAAAATACCTTGACGATTTGGAGCAGGACAAGGCGACGGAAGCTAAATTAGAAGGGAAACAATATTCCTTTATTCTCGATAAACCCTACCGCTGGGAAACCTGGGCCGCCCCTAAAGGCAAAGACGGACAGATTGATCACAACAAGGCATTGGTTGGTGATGACTTAACAAAGTTTGTCAACACAAAGCTCATCCCCTATCTGAACGGCTTCAAGCAGCGGGCCAACGGGCCCAACACCATTGAATACAAAATCGGCGAAATCTTCGGCGAGATCAAAAACAAAATTCAAAGCGGCTACAACCTGCGCGAGATTATCGACCACATTGACGAGCTGCATTTCCGCTCGCAAACCGAGAAGCATGAGCTATCGCACCTCTATGAAGCAAAAATCAAGAATATGGGCAATGCCGGACGTAACGGCGGTGAATATTACACGCCGCGCCCGCTGATCCGTGCCATAGTTAAAGTTGTCAAGCCGAAAATCGGCGAAAGAATCTACGACGGCGCTTGCGGCTCGGCAGGATTCTTGTGCGAATCATTTGAGTACATGAAAAATAAAGTCAATCTCACCACCAAAGACCTCAAGACTCTTCAGGAGCGCACCTTCTACGGCAAGGAAAAGAAGTCGCTGGCGTATGTCATCGCCATTATGAACATGATCCTCCACGGCATCGAAGCGCCTAACATTATTCACACCAATACATTGTCAGAAAACCTTGCCGACATTCAGGAGAAAGACCGCTTCGATGTGGTCATGGCGAATCCTCCTTTTGGCGGCAAGGAGCGCAAAGAAGTTCAGCAGAACTTTCCCATCCGCACCGGCGAGACCGCTTTTCTTTTTCTCCAGCACTTTATCAAGATTATCAAGGCCGGTGGGCGCGGCGGCGTGGTCATCAAGAATACTTTTCTTTCCAATACCGACAATGCCTCGGTGAGCCTACGCAAACTGCTTTTGGAAAGCTGTAATCTGCATACCGTGCTGGATTGCCCCGGTGGCACGTTTCAAGGGGCGGGCGTGAAGACCGTGGTGCTGTTCTTTGAAAAAGGCTCACCGACCCTTCGACACAGCTCAGGGCAGGCCGGGAAAATATGGTATTATCAGCTTGATCCCGGACGCAATCTTGGCAAGACCAATCCGCTCAATGACGACGACCTTGCTGAATTTATAAAAATGCAAAAATCTTTTGCCGATTCCGACAAAAGCTGGACCGTGAATGCAAAGGATATTAATCAGACTACTTTTGATCTTTCGGTGAAAAACCCCAATAGTTCACCGCCACCAACGCACCGAAGCCCAAATAAAATATTGGATGAGATTGCTGTGCTGGATGCTGAAAGTGCGAAGGTGATGTCTAAAATTAGGAAAATGTTATGAAGGCAGGGTGGGTAATCAAAAGACTTGGTGATGTTTGTGAGTTTGATAAAACTCAAGGTATCCATAGAGGTTTAACTTATGTCGGTCTCGAGGATATAGAATCGAATACGGCGAGATTCATCGGCGCAGTGAAGCCACTTGTGGTTAAAAGCGCGACATTTAAGTTTACAACTGAGCACGTTCTTTATGGGCGACTTCGGCCATACCTGAACAAGGTGTTCGCACCAGATTTCAATGGTCACTGCTCAACAGAAATATTTCCTATAAAGCCTATACCACAGCTATGCCGGGAGTATCTGCTATATTGGTTTCTTTCCGACGAAACGGTTGAACACATCAATGCAACTTCCACAGGTGCACGTATGCCCCGTGCTGACATGAAAGATGTTCTGGAATTTGATTTTCCCCTGCCTCCGCTTCCCGAACAGAAGCGAATCGTCGGCATCCTCGACGAAGCGTTTGCCGGTCTGACTACCGCCAAAGCCAACGCCAAAAAGAACCTCCAAAACGCCCGCGCCCTATTTGAAAGCCACCTGCAATCGGTCTTCACGCAGCGGGGTAAAGGTTGGGTAGAAACTACTTTAGGCGAATCTTATGATGTTCGAGATGGAACGCACGATTCCCCAAAGTATCACGCAAAAGGTTACCCCCTAATCACATCAAAGAACCTGAAAAGAGAAGGTCTATCATTCGATGATATACGCTTAATAAGCGAACAGGATTACAATAAAATTAATGAGAGAAGTGTCGTTCACAAAGGCGACGTATTATTCGCGATGATCGGCACCATTGGTAATCCTACAGTAGTAAATGTTGAACCAAAATTCGCGATTAAAAATGTTGCTCTTTTTAAAATGAGACAACGACAGAATAGCTTATTTTTAAAGTATTACTTGGGCTCCGGCGCAGTTATAGCGAAGATGATGAATGAAGCGAAAGGCACAACTCAAAAATTTGTGGGACTTGGTTATTTGCGTGATTTTCCAATTAATCTGCCACCGTTTGATGAACAGAGAGCAGTAGTTGAAAAACTTACGGAATTAGAAGCAGAGACTCAACGCCTCGAATCCATCTACCAACAAAAGCACGAAGCGCTGGAGGCGTTGAAAAAATCTCTGCTGCAAGATGCATTCAGGGGAGCTTTATAGTATGGTCTTGCAGAAATGATACAGCGCAGGTATAATGATTAATAATTATGGAACGTATTCAGTCGATAAATCCAGAACGAATTTTGTGGTGCTGCGCCGATTACGGCATTACTCCCGACGATCTTGCGTCTGAGCTCAACATAGCGGCGAGCAGCATCGAAAAGCTGATAGTGGGCGACGAGGGTATAACGTTCAGCCAGTTGCGTAAGATTGCCGACTATTTTGGCCGCGGAGTACTGTTTTTCCTGGAATCTGGGCCAGTCGATGTGGATCAGGTACATACGACCCAATTCCGCACACTTGCTAATCAGAAACCAGAATTGTCTACCAGCCTCAAGAAATTGATTGAGCGGGTGGAAAAACAGCGCGCCGTGTACCTAAGTTTACGTGAAGACTTGGATGAAACAGAGAGGTTACAGTTTAACCCACCAGAATTTCTCCGTAAAGGCCAGCATGAAGCGGCAAGCATCGCTCGTAATTGGTTGGGGTTGGCTGATGAAAACAATTTTGACACATATCGCAGAGCGGTTGAAGAACAGGGTGTGCTGGTATTTCGCAGCAACGGCTACAACGGGAAGTGGCAGATACCCAAACAGAACCCAATCCTCGGTTTCACCCTGTACGAAACGATCTGCCCGATTATTGTAATTAAAAAACAGTCTTGGGAGTCGCGACAGTCGTTTACACTCATGCACGAGCTGGGACATCTTTTGCTGCACAAGATGAGTTCTATTGACGATGAAAATGACTTGCTATCACATCAAGGGCGTGAACATGAGGCCAATGCTTTTGCAGGATATCTGCTGGTGCCGGATGATTTCTTGGCGCTCATCAGGGATAAAGAACGGCCCGACGATGTATCGCAATATGATGAATGGCTTGCACAACCACGCAAGGCATGGGGCGTGAGTGGCGAGGTTATTTTGCGCCGGTTGCTTGATGCTGACCGCCTGAAACGAAGCCAATATATCGCTTATCGCCAATGGCGTGCTCAATTGCCTATTCTGGAGACAGAAAGCGGAACGCGAATGTACCGTTATCGCGAGCCCAAGCATGTGTTTGGTGATACATTTGTGCGTACAGTTTTAGATGCACTGAATGCCCACCATATCACGCTTGCCAAAGCAAGCACTTATCTCGACAGCCTGAAGATCAGAGACCTGCATCAGTTGGAGAATCTCTATGCAGGTTTTTGATGCGTCATCTATGATCTACGCATGGGATAACTACCCTATAGATCAGTTTCCTGGCCTGTGGGCGTGGATGACAACGGAAATCGAGGAGAAAAGATTGGTAATGCCGAGTGTTGCGTTCGAAGAAGTGGCAGGCAAAACGCCTGAGTGTTCCGAATGGCTAAGAAACAACGATCTGAAACTGCTTGGCATAAACAATGCGATTCTGCAGGATGCAAAGCGTATAAAAGGATTACTTGGCATAGTGGATGACAATTACAACCAAAAGGGCGTTGATGAAAACGATTTGCTAATAATTGCAGTGGCAAGGGCGAATAACGCTGAATTGATATCGGATGAGGCACGACAACCGACGCCACCGCAAGTGCCATCTAAGAGAAAGATTCCCTCTGTGTGTATCATGCTGGAAGTTTCAGTACCCTGTATAAAGTTCATTGAGTTCATAAAACGCTCCCAAAAAACATTTCGTTAATTTAATAGAAAAAAGTATGCAAAGGTCAGCTAAACAATGAACGAAGCCGAAACCAGAGCCGAACATATTGACCCTGCACTAAAAGCCGCGGGTTGGGGTGTGTCTGAAGGTAGTCGCTTACGGCGCGAATATCCGATTACGCCCGGACGCATTGAAGGCCTTGGCCGCCGTGGCAAGCCATTAACAGCGGATTATGTGCTGGAGTATCGCAACACCAAACTGGCAGTTATCGAGGCCAAGGCATGGGATGAAGCATTAACGGAAGGCGTCGCCCAGGCTAAAAATTATGCCGAGAAACTCAAAATTCGTTTTGCTTATTCGACCAATGGGAAAGGCATTTATGCCATAGATATGAAGACCGGCAAGGAAGGCAAAATTGCCGCTTATCCTCAGCCGGAAGAACTTTGGAAATTGACTTTCGCTTCGACAGGCTCAGCGACCGAAGACGCCGCCAACAAGGCCAGTGAGCTTGTCGAACTGTGGCGAGACCGCTTTGCCGCAGTGCCTTTTGAGGACAGAGGCGGTTCGCATCCGAGCCGTTATTTTCAGGATATTGCCGTTGCGCGGGTGATGGAGGCCATCGCTGCCAATAAGCCGCGCATCCTGCTGACAATGGCCACAGGAACGGGTAAAACATTTGTTGCCTTTCAGATTGCCTGGAAACTGTTTCAAAGCCGCTGGAATCTGAGCCGGGAACCATCGCGCCTGCCACGCATTCTTTTTCTGGCTGACCGGAATATCCTGGCTGATCAGGCTTACAATGAATTTTCTGCCTTCCCGGAAGATGCGATGGTCAGAATTGCACCGGCAGACATTCGCAAGAAAGGCAAAGTGCCCAAGAACGGCAGCATCTTCTTTACTATCTTTCAGACTTTTATGGCTTCGGCAAGCTCAGCCACCGATAAAGCGGCAAGCTCAGCCACCGGTAATACAAAGGCGGCCCCTGAGCCATTCGGGGAAGACAGTAAAAGCCTGTCAAGGGTGGTCCCTGAGCCATTCGGGGAAGACAGTAAAAGCCTGTCAAGGGTGGTCCCTGAGCCTGTCGAAGGGATCGAAGGGCATTTCCCGGAACTAGAGGAAATTGCAGATGCACATGCATACATGTATATCCTGGAATGCGCTGATGGCAGTTTTTATACAGGTAGCACGGTAAATTTGCTCGAAAGGATGGTTCAGCATCAAGCAGGAATGGGAGCCAAGCACACGACAAAGAATTTACCGGTTAAATTGATATATTATGAAACTTATGAACGGATAGATGAAGCCTTTGCCCGGGAAAAACAAATTCAAGGTTGGAGCAGAGCCAAGAAAAATGCATTAATCAGTGGCAACACCGACCTGCTCAGACAGTTATCAACCAGTAAGTCCTTCGGTGAACGCAGGACAAGCCTGTCAAGGGTGGTCCCTGACTCCTTCGGTGAACGCAGGACAAGCCTGTCAAGGGTGGTCCCTGACTCCTTCGGTGAACGCAGGACAAGCCTGTCAAGGGTGGTCCCGGAGCTTGTCGAAGGGTATTTCGGTGAGTATCCGCCGGACTTCTTCGATTTCATTGTTATTGACGAATGTCACCGCGGCGGTGCCAACGATGAAAGCAACTGGCGCGGTATTCTGGAATATTTCTCTCCGGCAGTTCAATTGGGTATGACTGCCACACCAAAGCGTGATGAAAATATAGACACCTATGCCTATTTCGGCGACCCGGTTTATATCTATTCTCTGAAAGACGGAATCAATGATGGCTTCCTTACACCCTTCAAGGTAAAGCAAATTTCCACAACACTTGACGAATATGTCTATACGCCCGATGACACCGTGATGGAAGGTGAGGTTCAATATGGGAAGATTTATCTGGAAACTGATTTCAACAAGATCATTGAAATTAAGGCACGCGAAGCATACCGGGTGAAACTGTTCATGGACATGATTGACCAGAGAGAAAAAACCCTTGTATTTTGCGCTACACAACTTCATGCGCTGGCTGTGCGCGATCTCATTAACCAGATGAAAAAGAGTAAAGAACCAAATTATTGTCAGCGAGTCACGGCCAATGACGGCGCGTTAGGTGAGCAACACCTGCGTGATTTTCAGGATAACGAAAAGACCATACCCGCAATTCTGACTACATCGCAGAAACTTTCCACCGGTGTTGATGCCCGCAATATCCGCAATATTGTTTTAATGCGCCCAATCAACACCATGATCGAGTTCAAGCAGATCATCGGACGCGGAACACGGCTTTACGATGGCAAGGATTATTTTACGATTTATGATTTTGTTCAGGCGCACCTTAAATTCAGTGATCCGGGATGGGATGGGCCGCCCTTGGAGCCGGAGGCGTGTCCCAAATGCGGCTGCCATCCTTGTGAGTGCAAGAAAAGACCGCCGCAACCTTGTCCCGTTTGCGGTAAAAGACCTTGTGAATGTGAAAAACCACCTTGTCCAAAATGCGGCAGGCGTCCTTGTGTCTGCAAGAAGAAGGCAAAAGTTAAACTTGCCGACGGTAAGGAGCGAAACATTCAGCACATGATGTGCTCAACCTTTTGGCATCCGGACGGCACACCGATGTCGTCGCAACAGTTCATGAAAATGCTATTCGGCAGGTTGCCGGAGTTTTTTAAGAACGAAGATGAATTACGCGCGCTCTGGAGTATGCCCGACACACGGAAGAAGCTCTTACAAGGACTTTCCGAAAAAGGCTTCGGCCACGACCAACTGGCTGAAATGCAAAAAATCATTGAAGCAGAAAAAAGTGACATCTTTGATGTGTTGGCCTATGTTGCTTATGCCCTGCCGCCACTTACACGAGAGGAACGTGCTACAAAGGCTAAAGTCATTATCAGCAAGCATTTCAATACCAAACAACAGGTCTTTCTCGATTTTGTTTTGTCGCATTACGTCAGTGTCGGCGTGGAAGAACTGGATCAGGAAAAGCTGGCACTGTTTTTACGGTTGAAATATCACGACTCTATCGCCGATGCTGTTGCGGATTTAGGAAAGCCAGAAGAAATCGGCAATGTTTTTGTGGGATTTCAGAAATACCTGTATCAGCAACAGGCGGCTTAAACTTCAAAAATACTCAGGACAACTTAAATGAAAATACCCATCTACCAGATTGATGCCTTTTCATCTGAAGTTTTTTCCGGCAATCCAGCGGCCATTTGCCTGCTGAATATGTGGATTGATGATCAACAACTTCAATCTATTGCCACAGAAAACAATTTATCAGAAACTGCCTTCCTTGTCCGTAATAATGATGGATTTGACCTCCGATGGTTTACACCCACTACGGAAGTTGCTCTGTGCGGACACGCGACATTAGCAAGTGCCTTTGTTCTTTTTTTCTGCCAGGGATGGCCTGCCGGGAATATTTCTTTTTCGACGCGCCAGAGCGGAAAACTGTTGGTTGCTAAACGTGGCGATCTGTTGGAAATGGATTTCCCTTCAAGGCCTGTTCATCCCCTACCACCACGTGCCGGACTTAAAAAAGCACTGGGAGTTATGCCGGAAGAAATATTCGGCTCAGCAGAAGATCTGCTTGTGGTTTTGGATAGCGAGAAAGCCGTTTGCGAAGTGCAACCTGATTTTGTAGCACTTGAGCAAGTTGAGTGCCGTGGCATCATCATTACCGCAAGAGGAAATCAGAGCGATTTTGTCTCCCGCTTTTTTGCGCCCCGCATTGGCGTTCCGGAAGATCCGGTGACCGGTTCCGCGCATTGCGTTTTGATTCCTTATTGGGCAAGCGTGCTTGGCAAGAATGATCTTCACGCGTTTCAAATCTCGAAACGGGGCGGCGAGTTGTTTTGTAGACATGCCGCAGAACGGGTGAAGATTTCCGGCAAAGCCGCCCTCTATATGGAAGGCACGATTACGATATAATACCAAGTTGCTTTAAAAAAATAAACTATGAATTTTTGAAAGCTTACTTGGTATTATGCCCGGTAAATAAACCTTCTAATGTTTGATAGCAACTTGGCATGAAGCGCCTAATGGTGCTTGCTCAAATATCGCTCCAGCCGGTTTAAGCCCTCTTCAATATTGGCCAGAGAATTGGCATACGAAAAACGCAGGAACCCTTCCCCGCTGCTGCCGAAATCAATACCGGGAGTTACTCCAACCTTTACTTCTTCAATGATCTTAAAGGCTTCTTTATAAGAATCTGTGCAGAATCGCCGCGCATCGGCAAATACATAAAACGCTCCTGTCGGCTCGACATGAATGATGAAGCCCATAGCAGACAGGCGCCTCAGCATATAGCGGCGACGTTCGTCATAGGTCGCTATCATCGCCGCAACATCTTTGCCTGCCTGAGTCAGAGCCGCTATTCCCGCCCACTGAATAAAGCTGTTGGCGGAAATCATGAAATTCTGAGAAATTCGCTGCATGACTTTGCTGAATTCTTTTGGAAATATGCAATAACCCAAACGCCATCCCGTCATTGCATACAGCTTAGAGAAACCATTGATGACAAAAGCCTTGTCCGTAAATTCCAGGATGGAATGCGCCTTACCCTCATAGACAAGGCCGGAATAGATTTCATCGGAGATTATATATTGCCCTTCAAACTGCGCTATGTACTGCAATTGCTCAGGGTTCATAACAATGCCGGTGGGGTTCGATGGGGAGTTGATGATGATAGCTTTTGTTTTACTCGACAGGTTCTTTTCAATATCTCTGGGTCGATATTGAAATCCCTCTTCCGGGAAAGTTTTAATCTCTTTTATTTTGCCGCCCGCGGCAGCAATAAAATTTTGATAACAGGGATAACGCGGATTAGAGATCACCACCTCATCGCCATGATCCAGAAGCGCGAGCATCGCAAACAATAACGCCGGTGAGGTACCCGTGCTGACTAATATCTGCTCCGGAATAATAGATACGCCATATTCTTTAAAGTAAAACCGGCAGATGGCTTCGCGCAGCTCGAGCAGGCCCAGGGCATGGGTGTAGCGGGTTTTATTGTCTTGCAGCGCTGTCATCGCCGCTTCAGTAATCACGCGGGGAGTGGGGAAATCAGGTTCACCGACCTCCATATGAATAACATGTTCACCTGCGCGCTCCAGTTCCTGTGCTTTGGCCATCACGTCCATAACGATGAAAGATGTAAATTCTGACGCCCTCTTTGATATCATTCAGACTCCGGTATTTAGTCGTGGTGATGATGTTTGTGCCCGTTTTCCGCAACACCGCAAAGTAGTTGACCGTTGTTACAAGTGCTGGATTCAAATTGCAGCGTCGGATGATCTATCTTAAATTTATGAGACAGAACTGACCGCACCTCCCGCGCCAGTTCATCAACCTTGCCCAGCATTTGATCGGGAACGGTAATATGAACAGCCAGCGCGATGCTCTCCGCTGCCGGATTCCATACGTGCAGATCATGAATTTCTTTGATGCCGTCGATTGCCTCTAAAGTATTTTGAATCTCCTGCAAGTCAATACCCTGTGGTGTGGCGTTCATCAGAATAAGAATGCTGTCTTTTAACAATCCCCAGCCGCTATATAAGATCATGGCCACAATGATCCAGGAAAACAGCGGATCAAGCCAGTACCATGGCCTGAATAGCCACACAATTCCCAGCGCCACAACGCCTAAAGATGTAAAAGCATCTGTCAGCATATGCAGGAAAGCGCTCTTCATATTTAAGTTTTCTTTGGCGCCGGCATGCAGCATCAGTGCGGAAATTATATTACCGACAAAACCAAACAGAGCAATCCAGATAACCAATTGTCCGGCTATCGGCTGAGGGTTGCTAAACCTTTGCCACGCCTCAAACGCGATATAGAAACCGGCCCCATACAAAAGAGCTACACTGATTAAGGTTGCAAATATTTCCACGCGTTTGAAACCGAATGTATGCTTGAATGTAGGGCCACGTTTGCCGATAATCAGCGCGGCATAGTTGATGACAAGAGAAATAAAGTCGCTTAAATTATGAAGGGCATCGCTGATGAGCGCCATACTTCCCGCAACAATACCGCCGTAAATCTGAACAACAGGTATGATTAGATTCATGACCATGGAAACAACTAATCGCTTGCCCCAGGATGCTTCGGCATCAGCATGATTATGATTTGAATGATGATGGGTTGACAATATTCCTCCTTATTAACTTCGTTAGTTAACAATACGCTATCACATCCAAGCATCTTTGAAAATCTTGTTTTTTGATTATTGAATTATTCCGCCGCAAAGGGCGGGAAATTAGACCCAACATTATCCCGACGCCTCGCTTTCGGGATAATTCCCTTGCCTGCAGCAGGATAGTTCGACTTACCAATTCTGATGCGCTGCGATTTCATAATTGGAGTCTCACTACGACCTGCAAGCTCCAGTTCATCCCGTTTTATCGGGATTCCTGTAGCTTGGGTCTTATTAAAAAGTGAAACTGAAGCTAAGCCCTCCGTAAACAAATGAACTGCTCTTATCGACCGGGCTGGCAATTCCCCTGCCCCTCAATTCATGCCGGGAATCATTATTGAACGGGAAGGCATAGATAATGGCAGGAATAATGGAGAAAGATTTTGTTACTGAGATGGGTAAAGAAACTGATATTGTTCCATCATAAAAACTATCATACTTCTCGCTATCAGGTATTATACGGCCATCGTAATTCGGTATAAAGGGCATCTCTTCGCGTTTTGAAAAACCGGCTGATGCTGATGACTTCAGGCTGATGCTTTTGTTGAACTAGTATGTATGCGATATGTTAAAAAGAGCAGACCATTGACGATTATTATTTTCGTTGTAAATTGTCAGAGTTGGCGACAAAACTGTGTCTAAGCCAAACCTGACAAATATTTTCGCAATATTAAGTGTATCGGCAGGATATTGTTTTGTATCGAAACTACCCCAAACACTGGCAGTAAACCCCTGATAGCTAAACGTTGTCGAGGGTTGCCCTAGGACAGAAATGGGGTACAGTTCATAGCCGCGTACAACATAAGCGCTGACAATATCAGCAACAGGTGTATCTTCATGCCTTTCTTCAGCCAGACAGACGAGTGCCGTGACTGAGTTCATCACAAAGGACATGAAGAACAAACGAAATAATTGCCGACAATCTTTTCTCATATACTTGACTTCCAGCTCAAACCTAAACATTTCCCTCTGCAGTATTGGTAAAATGTTGGTTTGAGCATTTCGTGAGCAGTATAGTGCAACCAATATGCCCTTGCACACTGATAGCCTCACTATACTCTTATTATCTCGAAATAATTAAGCAATTAACCGGAATGGAAAAACAACATAACTACATATTCAGAAGAGAAAACGCTCTTTCCCCCCGTTTGGAGTGGGTATTTTCAACTTTATATTGTTTCTGATGCTGTTTCTTATTGACAAAATGCTCGCGAAAAATTAAAATAAAGAAAAATTAATGAGATTCAAGTTTTAGAAGCAAAGTGCACCCTGAAGGGCATCTACGATACTAAAACTTGTAAATCGAATTATCCCAAACGCGTAGCGTTTCGGGATTGATGGTTTAATACCCGTAACTTTTAGAAAGATGAATAAATTTTAGATTGAACTATGAACACGATAGCAATTAAGAACATTATAATTAGCATCATAATAATTAGCTTCCCTGGAGGAGGCTTGGTCGTGGAATAGTTGCAAATCAAAACAAACTAGATTCTAATCCGCTGCCAGGTAAGCCCGGCTGCGGATTTTTTGTGAAACTCAGATTTCAGAAACGCAGTGCACTGAAATTTATAAGTTGTAATGAGATCCAAACTTCAGAAACGAAGTGCACTGAAGTTTGTTGATCGAATTTTCCAATAGCCAACGGCTATTGGAAACAATCCCGCATAAGCGGCGATTTTTAAAGAGGGGATAAGATGACAAAAAATAAAATTCTGATTTACGATACAACACTGAGGGATGGCACACAAGGCGAGCAGATAAATTTCTCTGCGGAAGAAAAACTGCGCATTGCGCAACGCTTTGATGAAGCTCACTTCCATTACATTGAGGGCGGTTGGCCCGGTTCTAATCCTAAAGACATGCGTTTTTTTGAAATGGCCAAAGATGTTACCTTTAAAAATTCAAAATTGACGGCATTTGGCAGCACCCGCAAGCCTCATATTCGCGCCGAATCCTGTCCCAATCTTAAGGCTTTAATTAAAACCGGGACTCCTGCTGTTACTATATTTGGAAAATCATGGGATCTTCATGTGACAGAAATTCTTAAAATTGATTTAGAAGAAAACCTGGCAATGATTCGCGACTCCATTGAATATTTGAAATCCCTGGGCAAAGAAGTGCTTTTTGATGCCGAACATTTCTTTGATGGTTATAAAAACAATCCCCGTTACGCAAACAAAGTTGTAAAAACAGCACTGGCTGCCGGAGCGGACATGATTGTTTTTTGTGATACCAATGGCGGCACTCTACCTCATGAAATCAGTACAATTTTGAAGAAAATATCTGATTCCATTCCGGCCAACATCAGCGGGATCCATGTGCATAATGATTGCGGGCTTGCTGTTGCCAATTCTCTTGCCGCCGTGCAGGACGGAATCAAAATGGTGCAGGGCACGATTAACGGGTATGGTGAAAGATGCGGCAATGCCGATTTAATTCCTATCATTGCCAATCTGCAGTTAAAAATGAATAAATATTGCTTACCGGAAGAATCTATCCGGCAACTGACCAATCTTTCTTTTTATATAAGCGATGTAGCGAACGTTCTGCCGCTCAATTCCCGGCCTTTCGTCGGACGCAGCGCCTTCGCCCACAAGGGCGGCGTGCACGTCAGCGCGGTGATCAAAGATTCAATTGCTTACGAACATATAAAACCGGAAATTGTCGGCAATCATCGCCGCGTCCTGGTCTCCGATATGTCCGGTCGCAGCAATGTTGAATACAAAGCCAAAGAGCTGGGCATTGATCTTACTAAAAACAGTACTCTTAGTAAAAAAATTGTGCATGAAGTCAAACTTATGGAAGACAGGGGCTTTCAGTTTGACGCCGCCGATGGATCTCTTTCCGTGTTGATTAAAAAAGCAATCGGAGAGTTTGTTGATCCTTTTACACTGGAGTGCTTTAGCGTTGTCACTTCACGGACAGAGAATAATCCCTGCCTTTCTCAGGCGACAATTAAAATATCCGTTGCCGGCGAGGAGGAATTAACCGCTGCCGAAGGAAACGGTCCGGTTAATGCTCTGGATCACGCTCTGCGCAAGGCATTGACAAAATTCTATCCGCAAATCAAAGAAATGCATCTGGTTGATTTCAAAGTGCGCACCCTGGAGGGTTCTGAAGGAACAGCTGCTGGAGTAAGAGTGCTTCTTGATTCCACAGATGGTCAGGAACTCTGGAGCACTATCGGCGTTTCTGAAAACATTATTGAAGCCAGCTGGCAGGCCCTTGTTGATAGTATTCAGTATAAGCTCAGCAAAGACAAGGCTAACAAAAAACCGGCACCGCAATAATTATCAGTCTGTGATTCTGCTAATACCATTGCCAAACTGCCAAATTCCTGATATATAATAGAAGTTGCATACGGCAACAACTGATAAGGAGTTAGGCATTGCTGTCAATTCACAGCCAAAACCCGCAAATGCGCCTCATTAAACAAGCGGTTGATGTATTGCGCGAAGGCGGGGTAATAATTTATCCGACCGATACGGTTTATGGATTAGGTTGTGATTTGTCCAGTAAAAAAGGTATCGAAAAAATTTATGAAATAAAAAAAAGGGACAAGAAACAACCATTGAGTTTTGTTTGTTCTGATCTTAAGCATATCAGCCAATACGCCCAAGTCACAGATTATGCCTACAGGACAATGAAAAGACTTTTGCCGGGACCATACACTTTCATCCTGGAAGCATCCCGTCTGGTGCCGAAAATAATCTTACCGAAAAGGACAACAACGGGAATTCGGGTTCCTGACAACCAGATTTGTCTTGCTTTGATAAGAGAACTGGGGCAACCGATAATCAGCACCAGCGTGAAATCAGCGGACGGTGAAGACCTGGGCGATCCCTATATAATAGGAGAAAATTTTGGCCGTATTGTTAACCTGATTATAGACGGCGGCGTTATCATCCCGGAACCATCCAGTGTCATCAGTCTGGTTGATGACAATATTGAAGTACTAAGAATTGGTAAAGGCGATGTTAGCGCCTTTCTTTAAAATAACAAAGGCCGTACCGCGTATTTTTCGGATAGACGCAAAAAATGTTTATCCGCGCGCATAAGCGCAAAAATACATGCGGCCGAAAAGGACATTTATGAAACACACAATGCTGATCAACGCTGTGCATAAAGAGCAGATGCGCATGGCAACCGTGGACGAAAAAGGGAAACTCATTGAATTTAACATCCAGATGTCGGTTAAAGAACCAATTACCGGCAACATTTACAAAGGCAAGGTGCTTAAGGTTGAGCGCGGCTTGCAGGCGGCCTTTGTCGATTATGGCGGAGGTAAAGATGGCTTTCTGCCCCTTAGGGATCTCAGCCCTGAATATTTAACAGAACCGGAAAATGGCCCCAGCGGAGGCAGACCTGTGCTCAAAGCCGGGCAGGAAATCATCGTTCAGGCGGTAAGGGAACCAAGCGGTAACAAAGGTGCACTTTTAACAGGTTATATTTCTCTTCCTGGCAGATATCTGGTTTTACTTCCCAACAAGCCTGGCAGCGGAATCTCCCGTAAAATTGAAGATGAAGAAGAACGGCAAAAAATTAAAAATCTCATGGGACAGCTTAAGATCCCTGATGACATGGGATTTATCGTGCGTACTGCCGGAATCAATCGTACCAAACAGGAAATCCACCGCGATTACCAATTGCTGATGCGCATTTGGAAAGAGATACACAAAAAGGCAACTGCAAGTCATGCGCCTCTTTTAATTTATCATGAAACAGACTTCGGCGTACGCAGTCTGCGCGATTATCTGACGCTGGAAGTAGAAGAAATTATGGTTGATGATATTGAAACCTTCCGCAAAATGCGCGCTTATATGAAAGCGGGCATGCCCCGTCTTCTCAAAATGATCAATCACTATAAAGAAAATATTCCTCTTTTTGACCGCTTTCAACTGGAAGAACAAATACGCGTTATTTACCAGGAACGGGTAGACCTCAAATCCGGCGGATATATCATTATCAATCCAACTGAAGCAATGATTACCATTGACGTTAATTCCGGCCGCGGCTCCAAAAGAACGATTGAAGAAACAGCATTCAAGACTAATATAGATGCTTGTGATGAAATTGCCCGGCAATTGAGATTGCGCGATTTGGGCGGACTTATCGTTATTGATTTTATCGATATGATGGACAAAAAGCATATCGCGGAAGTCGAAAAAGCCTTTAAAAAGGCGCTGACCATCGATAGAGCAAGAATACAGCTTTCGCGTATTTCTAAATTCGGGATGCTGGAATTGTCACGGCAGAAAAAACAATCGACCATCCAGGAAATAAGTTATACTACATGCCCTTATTGCAAGGGCAGCGGGCTTAGACCCTCTCTGGAATATGCGTCTCTGGGAGCATTTCGCAAAATCGAAACGGAAGTGGTCAAAGGCAATTATTCAGAATTAAGAATAATTCTGCCGCATGAAATTGCAAGTTACATTCTCAATAATAAAAGAAGTGAACTTTTAAAGCTGGAAGCGACATTTGATCTTATCATCCATATTTCCGGCAGCACCGAGATGCCCTGGGATAAACTGGAAACACATCACACCATTAAAGAAATCGCGGACCACGTCGCGGAGATACCCGATTATTCAGACGAAGGTGAGCTCGCAACTGAGGAAAGTACTGAGTCGGTTAGTGGAGGAAGTGCTCCGGAAGCACCGGGAGACGTCCCGAAAAAGAAGAGCCGCCGGAGAAATCGCGGCAGAAGAAGAAAACCCCTGGAAACAAATCCGGATGGTACTTTACCTGATACACTGCCAATGTTAGCACCAGCGCCGGAAATGGAAGGTGCACAGGATAGTGTCCTTCCCGAAAGCACTACAGATACGGTATCAGAACCTTTGTTTGTTGACTCCGCGGAGCAAGATCAGTCAGTGCAAAAAGCTCCCCTGCTCATTCAACCTGCTGAACATGCCGAAGTTACGCGGGAAGCGCCAGATGATGCTCCGGTCTCTGAAGTTTACGAAGCAGAAAAAAAAGATGAGAATAACTAAACGCAATGCCGGTGAATACCGGCATCCAGATGCTTGCTGAAAATACTGAATTCCCCCGTATCAATTACGCGGCAGGCTATTCGTCGCGCTGCGCTTGCACAGAATGACAAAAAGGTGTTATTTACCGCCGGCCAATTCTTTAGACCTTTTTGTTGCTGCTTCCACTGCGGCAATAATTGTTGCCCGGATATTTCCATCTGCTAACACTTTGAGTCCGGCAACGGTAGTGCCATTGGGCGATGTAACCATTTCCCTTAACTCGGCAGGCTGCTTATCACTATGGATGCAGAGGCGTACAGCGCCTAACATGGTTTGCATTGCAAGTTTAGCCGCCAGATCCCGCGGCAAACCCATCTTTTCTCCGGCATCAATGAGCGCCTCTATAATCAAAAAACAATAGGCCGGACCGCTGCCGGAAAGTCCCGTTACCGCGTCGATGAGCGCTTCTTCCACTTCCACACTGATCCCCACAGCATTAAAAATAATGTGCGCCAAGTGAATATCGCTTTTTCTAGCACAGCTTCCCTTGGCCACTGCCGCCGCTCCCTCACCGATAAGCGCCGGGGTGTTGGGCATTACTCTTAAAACCCGGACGCCCGCAGCCAGAGCCGATTCAATAAAAGCGGTTGTGATACCAGCGGCGATTGAAATTACCAATTTTGTTTTATTAATAGCAGGACTTATTTCTTTGAGTGTCGCTGTCATATTTTGCGGTTTAACCGCAAGGATAATTATATCCGCACCCTTTACAGCTTTTTCGTTATCCTGAGAAACCTTCAGCTTCATCGACTTGCGCAGGAATTCCAACCTTGCTGCATCAATGTCTGTAACAACAATATCCTTGCTGGAAACAATCTTCTGAGCAATTAAGCCCTGAGCTATGATACTGCCCATTTTCCCGCCGCCGATGATAGCTATTTTCTTTCCCTTAAGCATTTTTGCACCCGCCTTTCAGCTTATTCTTGCACTTTTTTCCTTTATTCTGTCAACATAAATCATTTATCTTTGAGCATTCTTTCATTGCATAATATTTTGTTTTTGTGATATTTATTTATGAGGGAGTAACATGATATGTTGAAATATTTTGATGTTGAATCTTCGAAAATCGCTTGTTGGGTAAATGGCAGTAATTTTGGAGAGCATAAGCAAAGCCTGGTTTTCATCCACGGTTCCGGCGGCGACCACAGCGCCTGGGCAAATCAATATGCCGGTCTGCATAAACATTACAATATAGCGGCTGTTGATCTTCCGGGGCACGGCAGCTCCGAAGGAAGCGGGAAAAGCGAAATAGAGAGTTATTGCCTTTGGGTAAAAAATCTGCTCGATGTTTTGCAGCTAAAGAATGTCATTCTGGTCGGCCATTCGCTTGGTGCGGCTATCAACCTGCAATTCGCGATCAAGTATCCGCAAGCCATTTCCGGAATTGTCACTGTTGGCGGCGGGATGAAAATGCCGGTTAATCCTGCTATCTTTGAATTTTTAAAAACAAATCCGGTCGACTCCATTGAGTTAATATGCAAATTTTCTGTGGCTAAAAAAAATCGTGAAAAGTTTATGGAACCATTAATAAAGAGCCTGGCACAAACACAATTAGATGTTTTGCAGGGTGATCTCTCGGCATGCGATAAGTTCGACGTCTCTTCAGAAATAAGCAATATTTCTTTAAAGGCGCTGGCTATCTGCGGAGCAGAAGACAAAATGACACCGCCGGAATTTTCGCGTCAAATATCCGAAAGCATCAGCAGGGCAAAGCTTTGCCTGATCGAAGGCGCGGGGCACATGGTGATGATGGAGCAGCCGGAAGAATTTAATGAAGCACTAAATAATTTTACCGCGTCTATCGCGGATAAAATTTTATAATAATTATTAGAGAGGTATTATATGTTTGTTTTAAAAAATCTGATCATGGCGCTGGCCCAGGTCATAGATATTGTTTTATTGAGTTACATGATCATTATCATCGCCCGCGCCGTAATTTCATGGGTTAATCCCGATCCATATAATCCGATAGTAGTTTTTTTATATCGAGTTACTGAACCTATACTCTGGCCTGTGCGTCGTTTACCTTTACTACGCACCCTGGGCATTGATCTTTCTCCATTTATAATAATCCTGATAATTATATTCCTGCAGATTTTTTTGGTGCAAACCATGCGTGATCTTGCCCAGCTTTTATAATATCCGCAGAAAGGTAACTTTTCCCTGGACAATATATTTCCGTTAAGAGAATCCAAACATGGCCTGACTTTTGATCTTCAAGTCACACCAAACGCTGCAAGCTCGCAACTTGTGGGTATGCAGGATGGAATGCTAAAGATCAAAGTGACGGCAATACCTGTAGAGGGCGCTGCCAATGAGGCCTGCATTAAGCTGCTGGCTAAAACATTTGCTTTAAAAAAAAGTCAGATAGAAATATTTACCGGTACGAAATCACGGAAAAAAACTGTTCTGGTAAAAGACATCAGCCGCAAAGAATTAGAAAAAAAAATTAGTAATGTTTTGAAATAGCGAGTTGTTATGGAAAAGGTAAAGATTTCGGAAAACTCCAAAGTAGCCAAAGCAGCCGGGATCGTGGGATCGGCCACGATGGTCAGCCGCGTTTTCGGACTGGTTCGCGATACGGTGATTGCCGCGCTCTTCGGCGCCAACTGGATGACCGACGCTTTCTGGGTGGCTTTTCGCATTCCCAATATGTTGAGAAGACTGTTGGGAGAAGGCTCCCTCACCGTTTCCTTTGTTCCGGTTTTTACCGAATACCTGCAAAAGAAAACCAAAGATGATGCCATGGAACTGGCATCCAACGCTTTTACCATTCTGTCAGCCATTCTGGCTGTTATATCGGTACTGGGCATTCTCCTGTCGCCTCTGATTGTCGGACTTATCGCACCCGGCTTTATTACAGAACCCAAGCAGTTTGCGCTGGCTGTATTTTTAAACCGCCTGATGTTTCCGTATATCTTTTTTATCGCGCTTGTGGCTCTCTGCATGGGTATTTTAAATTCTTTCCGGCATTTTACCGCGCCGGCCTTATCTCCTGTGATGTTAAATATCGCCATGATCCTCTCTGCACTGACCTTGCGCCCTTTTTTTGCCGAATCTATTACGGCACTGGCCGTGGGCGTCCTTATCGGCGGTGTGTTGCAACTGGCCATGCAGTGGCCTTTTTTACTAAAATATGGCGTTAAATTAAACTTTCGCTTCAATCTGTGGCATCCAGGCATTAAACAAATTGGTCTGTTGATGCTTCCGGCGATTTTAGGCGCGGGAGTGACTACCATCAATGTTTTTGTTTCCACTATTCTGGCCTCAACCCTGCCGGGCGGCTCTGTAACGTATCTTTTTTATGCTGACCGGATTATGGAACTGCCTCTGGGCATTTTTGCTATAGCCATAGGAACGGCTGCGCTGCCGAGCTTTTCGAAGCATGTTGCCGCAGGCCAAATGGATGAGTTAAAATCCGGCATTTCTTTTTCAATGCGGCTGATGCTTTTTTTGACGATTCCCGCGATGGTGGCACTAATAACGCTGAACCTTCCGATCATCTCCGTTTTGTTTCAGCGAGGTGCTTTTGATGCTCAGGCCACTATTTTAACCGCTCAGGCATTGTTTTGTTATGCCCTTGGCTTATGGGCTTTTTCTCTAATCCGCGTTATTGTTCCCGTATTTTACTCATTACAGGATGCCAAATGGCCGATGAAAGCGGCAATCATCACGTTAATTGTCAATTTAGCCGCAAGCCTTGCCCTGATGCTTCCCTTAAAGCATAACGGCCTGGCACTGGCCAATTCACTGGCCGCTATGGCCAACGTAATAATTTTGAGCATGGTTTTGAGAAAAAAGATTGGAACTTTTCTTAATCGTGATTTTTATTTTTCCACATTTAAAATAATCACTTGTTCCATCGTCATGTGGGGCGCGATAATGTTGATTGATATTTTCATGCCGTGGGATTCCGGTTCTTCCTTCAAATCAAGACTGATCTACCTTCTAACAACTATAGCCACGGGCGCGATAACTTTCTTTATTTGTTCATACTTGCTGAAAAGCCAGGAAATGCACAGCATTGTCAGGCTATTGAAAAACAGAATTAATCGGTAACGGCGCTGGTTCTGTATATAGCTAAACTATAAAAGGGCTTCCCTTCGGGAAGCCCTTTTGGTTTTGGTGCGCCCAGCAAGATTCGAACTTGCGACATCCAGATTCGTAGAGTGTCAATGAGTAATAACATCAATTACTTATAACAAGCAACATAAAGAAATATAAAGCGAAATGGTGAACTGCTGTTTATCTTGTTCTATGTCTTTTTATGCTGTTTTCTAAGATTATGGTCACAATTTGGTCACAAATATTAATACATAAAAATAGCATACAGTTTTCTCTTAATAGCAAACCTAAACTGCCCAGCATCATCAGGAAGTGCGCCTAGAATAGCCGTATTTCGTCGATAATGGGTTGATATATGACGCTTAATAAACATCATTTCTGAGCGCACCATTTTATTATCTCCGGAGTGTTCATTTTGACTACTCCGAACAACTCGTTTTGAATCTTAACTCTCGTGCCATAAAAAATAGCATCTTGTATTTAGAACATAAATTTCTCATACCCAATGTGATCTGGTCAAGTAAAAACGGACACCTGGTTAAGCTGCTTTAGCCAAAATAAAATTATTTTCAAAATCATTTGGATTTTTGTAATCCAAATAAGAATGAAGACGATTGCTGTTGTAAAACATTTCGATGTACTGGATC
>JANXZU010000014.1 GCA_025355345.1 Syntrophaceae bacterium | reverse complement strand
GCAGGCTTGTCGATAATTTCCGTGAAACACTGGAAATGGAATTTCCGGCGCTGGTCACAGTTTCCATGGAAAAATACTTGCCGCGTTATACAAAACTTGCCGGATTGGAAAATGCGTTTGTTGAGGAAGATATCACTATCTATGATGCCAAAGCTTTGGGGATCAGCGATTCAGTGACCGAGCGGCAATTTTCCCGAACGCGTGTGCGCAAGGTTTATTTGCGTAAAGCCCAGAAGGAAAATGTAATTTTAACCGGAACAGCGGCAGCGGCTGTCAGCGAGTTTCTGGATAAATATGAAAATAAAATCAGTGCCGCCATTGGCAAAACAATAGAGGAAAAAGATCCGGGCAATGATTAATAAACAAAAAAGTATCTGGGTATTCGGTGATTACCGCAATTACTTTCAAAATCGCGTGACGCTGCAATTGCTTTCCAAAGCAGTTGACCTGGCACGCGTAATTTCGGCGGAAGTATGCGCAGTTGTTTTTGGACATGAAGTTGATGAATGGATTATGGAATACACAGCACACGGGGCTGATAGAATTCTGGTAATAGACCATCCATCACTCACCAGCTACAGCACGGAAAGCTATCTGGCGCTCATTGAAAAACTAGCCCGGGAAAGAAATCCGGAAATTATACTGATTGGCGCTACCGACTTTGGCCGAGAATTTGCGCCCAGACTGGCCAAAAGACTTCACACCGGGTTATCCGCCGATTGCGTAGGCTTGGAGATTACAGTTGACGGCTTATTGCTACAAATCGCGCCCTCTTTTGGCGGAAATATGCTCGCAGAGATTGTAACGGAAAAATATCGCCCCCAGATGGCTACAGTACGCCCAGGTACTTTCAAGGAAATACCCCACGATTATGAAAGAAAAGCTATCGTGGAGCGTCTGCCACTTATGGATAAACTGCCCAAGCCTCGCATCCGGCTTATCGAGTATGAAAGGGCTGACCAACGGGATCATGCGATAGAAAATGCGGCAGCAATTGTTTGCGGTGGGAGGGGACTAGGCAATAAGAATAATTTTAAGAAGCTTGATGAATTGGCCAAACTTCTGGGGGGCTGTGTCGGCGCAACGAGACCCGTTGTCTATGCCGGATGGGCGGATCATAAAGCGCTGATTGGCCAGGCGGGAAAACACATCAAACCAAAAATACTTTTTTCTTTTGGTATCAGCGGGGCAATTCAACACACAGCGGGATTGGGTGAAGCTCAGTTCATAATCGCCGTCAATAAAAATCCTCAGGCTGTAATGATGAAAATGGCCGATGTAGCTATTGTGGCAGACGCCAGTGACGTACTTCATACGCTTATAAAAGAATTGAAAAAGCGAATAATAGAATAATTCACATAAGCATACGATCAACGAAAGAAGGATTACCTGTTTATCTAAATGAACCTTTTAAAATATATTTTTTTTATCATGGCTTTTATTCTGATGCCATCCGCCTCATTTGCCGCGGGTATTCCACCCGCACCAACCATTGGCGGTATAAGGATTGAGTTTTTCCTTTTTGGCCTAACCCTGCTGGGCGTTGCCTTATTTCATCATCAGACATTCTGGGTTGCGCTTTCAGGCCTTGCTACTATTATTCTTTACAAACTTTTTTTTATTTCCGGGTACCCCTTTGCGCTACATTTTTTTGGAACCAATTCTCTTATTGATCAGCTCATTTCTAAAGAGATGCGGCAGGGAGAATGGGGCATTATTTTAAATCTTCTGAGCCTTCTGGTTGGCTTTGCCGTTTTGGCCAAAATTTTTGAAGAGTCCGGCGTTCCCGATATCCTTCCGAAATATTTGCCCGATGACTGGAAGGGGCCTTTTCTGCTTTTAGTTTTTGTTTTCATAATGTCAGCATTCCTAGATAACATTGCCGCTGCAATGATAGGTGGCACAATCGCCCTGGTTGTATTTAAGCATAAGGTACACATTGGATTTATTGCCGCTATTGTCGCCGCTTCGAACGCCGGTGGTGCCGGTAGCGTTGTCGGTGATACCACGACGACGATGATGTGGATTGACGGTGTTTCCGCGTTAAACGTATTTCATGCCTACATCGCTGCCGGTGTTGCTCTGATTATTGTTGCATGGTTTGCCGCGCACCAGCAGGATAAATATCAGCGGATTATTGCAGATGCTAAACCCGATGCCAGGGTTGACTGGGCTCGCTTAGGCGTTGTTGTTTTGATACTTGTTGGCGCAATTCTTTCCAACGTTTACTACGATATGCCGGCCCTTGGTGTTTGGGCAGCTCTTCTGATCGGTGCAATATTTATCAAAATCCCCTGGGGCGAAGTTCCGGCTTCCTTTAAAGGCGCACTTTTTCTTATATGCCTGGTCACTTCTGCATCATTTATGCCGGTGGAAACGCTGCCCGATGCATCTTGGATGACCGCATTCATCTTAGGTTTTGTTTCGGCAGTCTTCGATAATATTCCTTTGACCAAGCTTTGTCTTGACCAGGGACACTTCGACTGGGGCATGCTTGCCTATGCCGTAGGTTTCGGCGGGTCCATGATCTGGTTTGGTTCCTCGGCGGGCGTTGCCATCACCAACGAATTTCCTGAAGCACGCAATGTCGTGCTTTGGATAAAAAAAGGATGGTACATTCCCCTGGCCTACATCATTGGTTTCTTAGCGCTGTTATTGATTTTAGGTTGGCAACCGGCAAGCAATAAACAACATCTGGAACCGGCACAGAACTGCAAGGCTGAGAACTGCCCTGTTGCGTTAAAAGCACAAACGGCAGGAATAGTTCAAAGAGCAGTAACACCATAACACCCATCTGTTATAATAATACTTTAATTAATTGATTTATTTCATATCATGCACATATTATCCTTATAGGAAATATACCTTGAACATGATATCGAAAGCGGATATAGGTTCGTCGTCGTAAATGATACCATTTGCTTTCAAAGGATAACGAGGCGGCAAGAAGGAGGAGACGAAACGTATTGTGCATACGTTGAGGAAGCCGACGACGCAGCTAACAAAGTTAGCCAAAGAAAGCAAAGTAGTATGAATAATTATTTGAGGAGTTGATTATAATGGCTGCAACGTTACGCAAGTCTTTGAAAACAATCGAGGATTATAAATCTACAAATCCTCATTACACGGATCTTTTGGATATATTAGGAGAAATTTTAATCCTGCGGGAACAATACCGTAAAAATATGACAAGTTCTATTTTCGCTGTAGATGAAAAATTAATCAGCCAAAAAATGGAAGGGGGACTCCCTCTAATCGATTTTACGGGAAATAAATATGATTTGCTTCGTCCAAAAGAATATTTTTATTCTTTAATTTCTATCGCGGAAAAAAGAATGCCGGAAGAGTCTAAAAACATTGTCAAAATTATTAACGATAAGCAATTCGATTGGGAAAAAATGGTCCGTGCTTCATTTGATTATACTGAAGAAGAACCTATAGTGGAAAACTTAAAACCAGGCTCTGAGGCTGAAGATCAGCTGGACTTAATTGATCTTTTTCTCGAAGAAAGCTTAAGGCCGGAATTGGAAAGCGTTGCGGAGAAATACACAGAAGTGGTTGATAAATCGCACTGGACAGAAGGATATTGTCCAATTTGCGGTAAAGAACCGAAAATCGGGGAAATCCGCAACGGGGAGGAAGGGGAACGTTACCTTTTCTGCCATCAATGCGGCTTTAAGTGGTATTTCCACAGGATCAAATGCCCCTTTTGCAGTAATGAAGAACAGCATTCGCTGGCGTATTTCGCCGTAGAAGGCGAAGAACGCTATCGGGTTGATGTCTGCAATAAATGCCGCCGTTATATAAAAATGGTTGATTTAGCCAACACCAAAGAAGAAGTAGATCTTGATGTGGAAGATATCGCCACTTTGCACCTGGATATGATTGCCTTTGATGAAGGCTACAATTAAAAATTAGTCCCGCCCTGATAGAGGAGCTTCTTATTGATGAAGCTCCTTTTTTTATTTCTGTTAATAATAGAGTTGCCGTATCATCCTTCTCTTGTTGATCGTATCAAGAACATCCGGGCGCGGCGGATGATAATCTATATTTTGACCCAGCGGGCAGCCACCAGAGATGTTAGATTTGATATTGTTCCCAGAATGCGCCGTTGTTCGGGAAGAAGATTTTTAAATTCAGACTTGATGCCTATAACACCAAGAATTTCCTCTTGCGATTTAATGGGCAGAAAGCAGTAAGGGATACTGGGCAGAGTTTCCGTTCCGGCGCCGGCGATTTGCCCATGAGCAAATGTCCACTTAGCAACGGCCAGATCATTTTGATTAATTTCCAAATCCGGACTGCTCTTGGACCATAATTGCAAATCACCATTCTTTTCTTTAAAGAGAAGAAAGCAAGGGACATTTATAACCTTACGGACATTCTTGATAGTAATATTGCTGATGTCATTGATAATTGTTATGCGCAGAAAAGCCAGGGTATTCATGGTTTCCTGAGAAAAAGTAGCCAGTCCTTCAACCAGTTGCTCCAGCGGAGGAAGGGTCAGGAACTCTTTGCTCATCTCTTCAATCAGAACGACCCTTTCCAGCCTTAATTGCAGCGAAATATTCTGTTTTTTTACAACCTTTACCAATTGCCCGATAATAATTGCGGTAAACAGGAAAACCAGAACATTAAGTATTTCTTTGGGATCCTTCATTGTAAAGCTGTATTTGGGTATAGTGAAAAAGAAATCGTAGGTTAATAGGCTCACAACTGAAGTAAATATCGATGGCCACATCCCAAACAATAGGGCGCTGACGCTTGTTGCAATCAAATATATATAAACCAGCGTTGATGGATCAACAACACGCTGGAGAAAAAGATTACTCAGAGTGATTGCCGCAATCATGCCCAGCGCCATAAAGTAGTGTGACAATTTAAACACCGATTGTTTAGGGGGTGGTTTGATGTCTTCTTCTTTTTTCCCCATGGTCGGAGTAATGAGATGCAATTCAAAATCACCTGCGGCACGAAGCAAACGGGATGCGGGTGATCTTTTAAAAAATTCAACAATTGCCGAACGCAGCGGTTTACCGATCACGATCCGGGTAATATTATTCTCCCGTGCAAAACGAATAATTTCATCAGCAACATCGTTGCCGGAAAGACTCATGATCTTCGCGCCCAGCTCTTCGGCAAGATTCAGCGCATCTGTTAAATAAAGTTTTTCCCTTCCTGAAGGTTCGGTAAATCCGGTTGCTAAAACATAAATGGCATACCACTCAGCATGAACGTCTTTAGCAATTGCATAAGCTTTGCGGATCAGTTGTTTGGCATAGGGACTGGCGGCGATGCAGACAACCAGCTTTTCCGTAGCCGGCCAGGGGCCTCGAATCGCTTTTGCCCTCATATAATTAATGAGTTCGCTATCCATTTTTCGGGCCACAAGGGTCAACATGAGTTCACGCAGGGCAAACAAATTGCCACGCTGAAAAAAATGATCTATGGCACTCTCGGCTTGCTTGGGGAAATAAACCTTGCCTTCTTTCAACCTTTGGATAAGCTCTTCCCAGGGAATATCAACGACCTGAACTTCATCAGTACGATCAAAAAAAGTGTCCGGCAATGTTTCCTGCATACGTACGCCGGTGATCTTGGCCACCGCGTCATTCATGCTTTCAAAGTGCTGGATATTGACTGTTGTGTGCACATCAATTCCCTGTTCCAGCAATTCTTCAATATCCTGATACCGCTTGGGGTGATGGCTGCCCTCAATATTAGTATGCGCCAGTTCATCGACCAGCACCACCGCCGGATGCCGCGCCATAATTGCGTCCAGATCCATTTCACTGACTTCAATGCCTTTATATTCAATTGACTTTCTTGGTATTATCTCCAAGTCGGCAAGAAGCGCTTCCGTATCGGCACGCTTATGTGTTTCGACAATACCAACGACAACATCAAGGCCACGCTTCTTCAGCACATGGGCTTCATTGAGCATCGCAAAGGTTTTGCCGACACCAGGAGCATAACCAAGAAATATTTTTAGTCTTCCCTTTTTCACATCATCTTTTTCTATTTCTTTTAAAAGGGCATCGGGATCAGGTCTTAAATTATTTTCATCCATAAAGTTACCTTATGTTGAGTTTACCGCTGAACTGCAATACTCTCAAGAGCAATATTCAACCGCAAAACATTTACGTGCGGCATTCCCCAAATCCCCAGAAAGGGATTTTCTGTGTTTTGGTGGATGATTTTCTCAACGACGGATTCAGGAATTTTCCTTTCCCTGGCAATACGCGGAGCCTGAATCAATGCGGCTTCCGCACTTATATCCGGATCAAGCCCGCTTGCGGATGCAAGAACCAGATCAGCAGGAATCGGGATATTTGAAGGCAGGCTATTTTCTTTCCGAACTTGTTCAACGCGCGCCTTGACCTGTTGCCATAATTTCGCTGATGACGGCGCCAGATTGCTCCCGGAAGAGTTACTGGCATCATATGGCGGGTCGATAGCAGACGGCCGGCTGTGAAAATACTCTGGGCGGGTAAATAGTTGTCCTATAATCTCGGAACCGATGATCACATCACCTTTTTTTATTACGCTGGCATTAGACTTTTGGGGAAAGATAACTTGTGATACCACCGTAATCGTCATCGGATAAATCAATCCGCAAATTATTGATAATCCCGCAAAAACTAAGATAGAACGTTTGAGTTGCATCATTGTTGTCTCCTTTATACTAAGTGCAGCATGGAAATTAAAACATCAATAATTTTTATGCCCGCGAAAGGCAACATTAATCCGCCCAGCCCATATATCCCGAGATTACGGCGCAGCAATGCGGATGCGCTTAACGGATGATAACGCACACCGCGCAAGGCCAGTGGTATCAGCGCGGGAATGATCATAGCATTAAAAATTACCGCAGAGAGAACAGCGCTCTCTGGACTGGAAAGATGCATTATGTCAAGTATCCGAAGTTGCGGATAACCAACGATAAAGATTGCCGGTATTATTGCAAAATATTTAGCCACATCATTGGCCACACTGAAGGTTGTCAGAGCGCCGCGGGTAATAAGAATCTGTTTACCGATTTCCACCAGATCCAGAAGCTTGGTCGGGTTGGAATCCAGATCAACAATGTTGGCAGCTTCCCTTGCGGCCTGTGTACCGGCATTCATCGCCACGGCAACGTCAGCCTGGGCCAGCGCCGGCGCGTCGTTTGTCCCGTCGCCGATCATGGCCACGAGATGTCCCTTTTCCTGATAATTGCGAATCAACTCCAATTTCGTCGCCGGTTTGGCCTCGGCAACAAAATCGTCAACACCTGCTTCTGCCGCGATGGTGGCTGCTGTCAAAGGGTTGTCGCCGGTGATCATGATGGACTTGATCCCCATTTGTCTCAATTTGGCAATCCGGCCGCTGATGCCCTCCTTGAGAACATCTTTAAGCCGAACCGCTCCGAGAATTTCTTCATCTTGAGCAATCAAAAGGGGCGTTGAACCCTCCGAGGCGATGGCTGCTACTATTTCTTGAACTTTTTGTGGTAATTGTTTACCCTTTGCCGAAACAAAATCCCTTACGGCATCAAATGATCCTTTTCTTATTCGGTGGCCGTTCCAATCGATACCGCTCATCCGGGACTCGGCGCTGAAAGGAAAAAAGACGGAGCCTTCAGGGGCACGGATATCACTGCCTCGCATTTCCAGTTTTTCTTTTGCCAGAACCACAATGCTTCGCCCTTCCGGTGTATCGTCGGCAAGAGATGATAATAACGCCGCGTGAAATAATTCTTTTTCCTTGCCTTCCGTAAGAGCAATAAATTCCGTCGCCATTCTGTTGCCCAGTGTGATCGTGCCGGTCTTATCCATCAGTACGATGTCAACGTCACCTGCGGCTTCCACCGCCCGGCCGCTCATCGCTATAAAATTATACTGTAATAATCTATCCATGCCGGCAATTCCTATAGCCGGCAATAATCCGCCAATGGTTGTAGGCATCAGGCAAACCAGAAGAGCAATGAGAATGGCCACGGTCACATGGACTCCCATGTATGCGGCAAAATATTTTAACGTTACCACAACGATGACAAAAAGGACTGTCAGCGAGATGAGCAGCATATTGAGCGCGCGTTCATTGGGCGTCTTTTGTCTTTTGGCACCTTCAACCATGCCAATCATCTGATCCAGAAAACTCTCCCCGGGATTAGCGGTAATCCGAACGGTTATTTTTCCCGAAAGCACTCGTGTGCCGCCGGTAACGCCGCTGCGGTCGCCGCCAGATTCTCTGATGACAGGCGCGGATTCTCCGGTTATGGCCGATTCATCAATGAGCGCCGTGCCCACGGCGACTTCACCGTCTCCGGGGATAGTATCGCCATCCTCCAATAGAATCATATCTCCTTTTTTCAACTGCAAGGCAGATATTATTTCTGTGCCGCCATGATTGAGAATTCGCTTAGCTACCGACTCTGATCGGTTTTTCTTGAGAGAGTCGGCTTGCGCCCGCCCCTGACCTTCGGCAAGAGCCTCGGCAAAGTTGGCAAATATTATGGTAAACCACAGCCACAAACTGATCTGCAAATCAAACGCGATACTTCTGCCGGAAACAATATCAAACACGACAATAACCGTCGTTACGATGGTGACAAGCTCAACAATAAACATCACAGGACTGGAAATCATAATCAGCGGATTGAGCTTCTTGAGGGATTCCGTAAGCGCCGGTAGGATAAACTTCGTCTGCCAGATATTGATTTTTTTAGATTTCATTTTTATTCACCTCAATCCCGATAAACGGGATAATTGCGTTAACGAAATTATTTTCCGCAACTCTTTTCAGTACCACCCTCGCGGGGTAGAAAAGCGCAGAAAATACTTTCTAACTTACTAAAACGTTTTGCCGACTGCCATAAGTAGATGCTCTAATAACGGCCCCAGAGTGAAAACCGGGAAAAATGTCAGCGCGCCTACAACAATAACGACACAAACCAGCATAAAAATAAAAAGACTGCTCGTTGTGGGAAAAGTAGCGGTACTTACCGGAACAATTTTTTTCTGCGCAAGAGCGCCAGCAATAGCCAGTGCCGGGATGATCGTGGAAAACCGTCCGATAATCATTGCCAGTGATGTCGTTAAATTATAGAAAATCGTATTGGCATTAAGTCCGGCAAAGGCAGAACCATTATTGCCGGAAGTGGAAGCAAAAGCATAAATAATTTCTGATAAGCCATGAGGCCCGGTATTGCCGAGGCTGGCAATTCCCGCCTGTGTGGAGATGGCAACGCTCGATAAGACAAGCTGCAAAATTGCGGGCGTGACAATAATCACCACGGCCATCACCATTTCAAATAGTTCCAGTTTTTTGCCCATTAATTCCGGAGTCCGGCCGATCATTAATCCCGCCAGAAACATCGTCAGAATGGCATAACTGAGCATGCCGATAAGGCCTGTCCCCACCCCGCCGAAAATTACTTCTCCAATGGCCATATTAAACATCAGAACAAGTCCGCTTAGAGGCAACAGGCTGTCGTGCATGCTATTCACTGCCCCGCAGGAAGTGACGGTTGTGGACTGGGCAAATATAACAGAATTGACTACTCCGAATCTGGCCTCCTTTCCTTCCATGTTCATCCCGCTGGCTACTCCCGCTTTTTCCAGAAGCGGACTGCCCCGCATTTCCGTCCAGGCAAAAACTCCCAGCCCGGCAAGGTAAAGAACCATCATGGCCGCAAAAATAGCCACACCCTGTCGGCGATTTTTCAGCATCGCACCCAGAGTGAAGGGCAATGCAGCGGCAATCAGCAAAAGACTCAGCAATTCCAAAAAATCTGTCAGGGGTGTCGGGTTTTCCAAAGGATGAGCGGAATTGGCGTTGAAAAAGCCGCCGCCATTGGTGCCGATTTGTTTGATCGCAACCTGCGAAGCAACCGGACCCACGGCAATAACTTGTTTGCCGCCTTCCAAAGTTGTGGCTTCAATGGATGGACTCAAGGTTTGCACAACGCCTTGCGAAACTAAAACAAAGGATACAATTATGACCAGCGGCAGCAAGATATATAAAACTGTCCGGGTTAAATCCACCCAGAAATTACCGATAGCCGCAGCTGATTTACGGATAAAGCCGCGGATTACAGCAATGGATGCGGCAATACCAATGGCGGCGGAAGTAAAATTCTGCACCGTCAGACCCAGCATCTGGGTTAGGTAACTCATGGTTTGTTCGCCGCTGTATGCCTGCCAGTTGGTATTGGTGCCGAAAGAAATAGCCGTATTGAGCGCCGTATCCCAGCGCACAGCGCCGAATTGCTGCGGATTAAAAGGAAGAAAACCCTGGATGAGTTGCAGCAAAAACAGCACTGCAATACCGATAATATTAAAAAGAACCAGAGAAAGAGCGTAAGTCTTCCAGGACATTTCTTCTTTTGGATCTACAGCAAATAACCTGTAGAGAAACCTTTCCACCGGCGACAAAACAGGTGTGAGAAATGATCTCCCGCCGCTAAAAACTTTCGCCATATATTCCCCCATGGGAAAAGCCATGATCGTTAAAATCAATGGAAATAATATAAGACACAGCCAGTTGCCTGTAGTCATGTAAACCTCCTTGAGCGTCATTTCATCATTTTCGCAATGAGCGGAAAATCGCAAAATAATTTTGTTGATTGAAGAGATGGATGATTAAGATATGTTTGCTTACCGCTTCCCAGGCTAAGCAAATAGCGATAAAAAGTAAAAAAAGAATATTGGACATATATTCTCGATTCCCCCTTATGCCGACGAGGTTAGCTGACGGGCTCGGACAGGGAAATGTCCTATTCTTCATTAAGAAGAAATACGCCCCTAAGTAACTCGGTTCCCCCGTATCCACACTATATATGGACTTAGGCTTTATCTTTGGGTAGTGTGCTAACGCCGTTTATTTGTCCTGTCAAGCGGTTTTTTTGAGAATAACTTGCTTTTTCACAGAGCAAATATTATGACATCAATCATTCGGGAAGGCGATTGTCTATTATGGAAGATATTAAAATAAGTGATGTAATCAGAATACTGAAGAAAGAGCTGGCGGTAGGCGCGATGCCTATTGTATCGCATCTGGCGGAAAACCAGCGTGATCCATTTATGATTCTTATTTCTACACTTTTGAGCCTTCGCACGAAAGACGAAGTCACTGAAGTGGCAACAGAAAGATTATTTGCACTAGCATCAACGCCTGAAGAAATGCTGAAAGTTTCTCAGGCAAAAATTGCCAAAATTATCTATCCTGTTGGATTCTATCATGTAAAATCCCGCACGATTCACTCCGTCTGCCATGATCTGATCAATCGTTTTAACTCAAAAGTCCCTGATGATCTTGATGAATTACTGAGCATCAAAGGAGTCGGCCGTAAAACGGCTAATCTGGTTGTATCGCTTGCCTTCGGCAAGGAAGGTATTTGCGTGGATACTCACGTTCATCGCATTTCCAACCGTTTGGGATATGTAAAAACGAAAGTGCCCGATGAAACAGAATTTGCCCTACGCGCCAAGCTGCCTCATAAACACTGGATAATTTATAACACCATTATGGTCGCCTTTGGCCGCAAAACTTGCAAGCCCGTCTCGCCACTTTGCACTAAATGTCTGGTATTTCAATATTGTGATCGGGTGGGTGTCGGTCTTAGCCGATGATAATTTTTATATTCATCTGATTCAAATTACACTTTGTTGCTGGAAAAAAATGTCACACTGTTATATGGAAGTTCCCAATTATTTGATGGAGAATAAAAGTGACCGAACTAATATTTGATAAAAATGAAGACTGGGAAAAAAGAATTCTCTGTATCGATGAGAGCTGTATAGGGACAATCGGCCCGGATGGACGATGCCGGGAATGCTGTAAACCTTATGATGGTACCCTGATTCCTGCAACCGAGGTAACTAACACAAATAGGGAACAAGCCAAACCCGCAGATGATCTGAAAAATAATCCCGAAAGTACGGCCTCTGATGATGAATGGGATAAGAGGGTTTTATGCAGCGATGAATCCTGCATTGGTACTATTGGCCCCAATGGCCGCTGTCGTGAATGTGGAAGCCCCATAAAATAACTGACTGGATCCGTATAGCATACAAACTTTCATGGCATATCCCAAATTGTTTTTGGGATATGCCATTTTTTTATTTATTTTGTCGAATTTTCTGATTTCATGCCAGCGGGAACAGTCATTCCAAGAGTTTCCATGGCTTTCACGATTTTATCTTTTGCTGCAGTTCCCACAGCGACTGCATCATTAATTTTCCCAGCCTTAAAGCTTTCCTGCGCTTTGTTCCAATCTTCTTTTACAGCGGCAAGAACTGACTTCACTTCAGTAAATTTCTCGGCTGTGATACTTGCGGGAAGTTTTTTAGATTTTGAAAGAATATCTACGCGGCTCTGGATAGCTTCCACCATTTTCGGCACTCCGGCACTTAAAATTGTCCACTTTGCCGTTAATTCTGCTGTTTCTTTAGCTTTGCTGCATGAAATTAACATCATGGAACTTACAAATAGAATAACTGCTAAACTGAAAATTGTCTTCTTCATAATTTTTCCCTTTCATTTTAACTTATTTTTTCAATTGAAAATATCACTCAACACAAAATACCCTTGGTGGTGTTTACAATCTATTCTTTTATGGAATCCGCAGTTTCTGCCCCACGTTGATTAGATCAGGATTTTTAAGAATATCCTTATTGGCTTCAAATATTTTTTTGTAAAGACTGCCATCGCCATAAAAACTTTCAGCGATTTTCCATAGGGTATCTCCGTTTTTAACTACGTGGTACTGTGTAGCATCAATTTGTTCATCGGCCATTTAAAATCACCTCCTTTCACTTTTTCATCATTTCAAAATAGCACCATTATTTCAGCGGTTATTATTTAAGCCAATTGTGTCTAAAAATCAAATTATTATTACTTCGGCAGCGATAATCAATTTGTCCGGAAATGATAGTGGCAAGGCCTACTCGCCTTCATGTGTCATTGGCTCAGAAATTCTTGGCATTGGGGATACTATTGATATCTTTGATCAACTCTGCCTGTGGCGGGATTATTCGACTAGCGCTTCCTATTGCCAGCGAATCTCAAATCCCCATTCGCTATCGCTTCGGGGATAGTTCGTTCTACAAATTTCAGTGCACTTCGTTTCTGAAATTTGGAACTCACTAAAATTCATAAAGCTGAGCTCCCGGCACCACTGTAAATTTATTCTTCATTAGCACTTCAATAGCTTTTTCCGGAGCATCAAAACGGAAGATGATTACGGCATTCTGGCCGCTTTTTTCCACAAAAGCATAAAGATATTCCACATTGATACTTTCTTTGGAGAGAACTTCCATGATGCTGTGCAAACCTCCCGGCTTGTCGGGGACTTCCACAGCGACAACAACTGTTTTACTGACACGGAAACCAGCATCTTTTAGCACCTTGTTGGCCTTTTCCACATCATTGACAATCAGGCGCAAAATGCCAAAATCTACCGTTTCAGCAAGCGATAGAGTTCTTATATTAATGCTGGCATCCCGCATAACACGGGTCGCATGCTCCAGTGAACCGGGTTTATTTTCCAGAAACACAGATATTTGTTCAACCTTCATCGGATAACTCCTCCTTTTATCAATTCTAAATGCGGCGTTTATCAATAATCTTGGCATCTGTTTTTTTCAATGTGCTTGGTTCGACAAGCCGTAAATTGGGAGCAATTCCCAGATAATCTTTCATGTCCTTGAGGATTCTCTTTTCAATCTTCTGCAATTCTTTAACACCGCCGGAATTACTGAATATCTTGTCACTGACTTCCACGTGCAACTCCAGTGAGTCCAACGCTCCGGCTCTATCAACAATTAACTGATACTGGGGTTCGAGTCCTTCAATAGCTGTTAAGATTGCTTCAATTTGAGAAGGAAAGATATTAATGCCTCGGACAATCAACATATCGTCGCTTCTTTTCAGGACTCTTTCCATCTTAATATGGGTGCGCCCGCAACGGCAGGGCTCTATAATCAACCTCGATACATCGCCGGAACGATAGCGCACCAGAGGGAAAGCTTCCTTGGTCAGGGTCGTAAAAACCAATTCGCCCTCTTCGCCTTCCGGCAAAACTTCGCCTGTTTGAGGATTGATGGTTTCCACTATGAAATGGTCTTCGTAAATGTGCATGCCATTACGACCTTCAAGGCATTCCATAGCCATGCCCGGCCCGATAACTTCCGAAAGGCCGAAAAGATCCAGCGCGGTTATTCCAAAAGTTTTTTCGATCTCAGCACTAATAGCTTTACTCCATGGTTCGGCCCCGAATATACCCACGCGCAGCTTCAGCGATTTCATGTCAATGCCGAGCGCCTTGCCTTCTTCTGCCAGGTGCAAGGCGTAAGAAGGTGTGCAGCAAATAGCCGTCGGACCGAAATCCTGCAAAATCATAATCTGCCTTTTGGAATTGCCGCCGGACATGGGAATGACACTGGCACCGATTTTTTCAGCTCCGTAATGAAACCCCAAACCGCCGGTGAATAGCCCATACTCGAAAGCATTATGAATAATATCGTTCTTAGTTAAGCCTGCAGCGGCAAGGCTTCGCGCCATAAGTTCCGACCATGTATCAATGTCCCGCTTGGTATAGCCAAACACTGTGGACCTTCCACGGGTACCGGAAGAAGCGTGCAGCCGAACAATGTTGCTCATAGGCACGGCAAATAAGCCAAAGGGATAGTTATTCTGCAAATCCTGCCTAGTGATAAAAGGAAGTTTACTCATATCAGCTATTGATTTTATCTCGTGGGGCTTGATTTTGGCGGTATCAAGAGATTTCTTATAAAATCCTACCGAATGGTAAACACGCTCCAAAACCTGCTGCAATCTTTTAACTTGCAGCGCCCTTAAAGCTTCTCGGGGCAGGGTTTCAAATTCTTCATTGTAAATCATGGTGGAGCCTCCCTTCCTTTTGAATGACTCAAGCACTTACTTGCCAAACATTTACTTGTCTTTTTTTTTGAGTCTAACAAAACTTTATCACTCTGGCAAGGACGTTTCCATATGAAAATGGAGTATATCCTTCACTATTTAAAGAGATAGTTAAATTTATTCTTTACGGAAACATATCTGCTGTGCTACCTTTCAAATGGCGATGTAGAATACTAATACTTTTAATACATATTGCTAAAAGGCGCAGATTAATGAATCTCAGCATTGGTCGCAAATTGCTTCTCGGGTATTTATGTATGGCCCTGCTCACAGTTTTATCATGTGTTTACGCCGTAGTCAGCTTGCAGAAACTAAATCTTGTGGCAAAAGATATTACTAAACAAAATTTTGCGACAGTGGAAATAGCCAAAAGCATGATGGATACCCTTCTGGCACAGGAAAATGCCGAAAAGAAGTACTTAATTTTAAAAGATCCTTCATTGGAACAAATTTATTGGCTGCGCAGTAGCGAATTTGAGAGTTCTCTGGAAAGTCTGAGAAAATTGAGTACCGGACGTAATGATGATCAAATCCTTGCTAACCTTACATTGCTCGCCAACCGTTACAGCAATTTTTTTAATCGGGAAATCAGCCTAATAAAAGTGAAACGATTTAAAGAGGCTATGGCTGTTTCTGATTCTGACAGCAAAGTTGCCATTGAGCAAATTGCGATGCAGTTAAAAGATATTCAAAGATATCATGAAAATGCAATCAGCTATAAAATGTCAGTAATATCCGATCAGAGCTCTAATGCGGCCTTGATGACCTTGGGTATAGGATTGCTTAGTCTTGTTTTTGGAATTACTCTGGCACTTTTGATAACCAGTCATATTTCAAAGCCTCTGCAACAATTGCAGAAAGCTACCGGTTTAATTGCTGAAGGAAAGCTTGATCATCAGATCGAAGTAGACCGTTATGATGAAATAGGCGAACTGGCTAAATCTTTCAGTTACATGACTAAGAGGCTTAAAATACTGGAAGAAATCAACCTGGATGCCAGTCCTCTTACAGGCCTACCGGGGAATATGGCCATTGAAATCCGCATTAAACACCTGTTGGAAAAACGTGAAATGTTTTCACTATGCCAGGTTGACCTTGATAACTTTAAACCTTTTGCAGATAAATATGGATACGCATGGGGCTCGGAAGTAATTAAAGAAGTTGCCGATATTCTGTGCGGCTATATAAATGAAAGGGCGTCTGATGATATATTTATCGGCCATATTGGCGGAGATGATTTTGTAATAATAGCCGATCCGATACAAGCAAAAGGTATTTGCCACAATTTTGTCGCCGATTTTGAAAAGCGAATTTTAAATTTTTATGATCCCTATGACGCTAAAAGTGGATATATCATGGGTAAAGACAGAAGGGGACTTGTACAAAAATTCCCGCTAATTACTGTATCTGTCGCAATTGTTACTGATAATGGTTCAAGATTTAAGAGTCCCTTGGACATGGCCATGACTGTTGCGGAATTGAAAGAATATGCTAAATTGCTTCCCGGAAGTAACTATGTTACAGAGAATGATATGGAAAATTACAATATTTTACGTCCTGTACAGGAAAATGGAAACTTGGAGCTAAAGTGCTGTTAAATCAAATCCGAATTTTATCTTTTTATCTGATAATTGTTTTTTTTATTGCCGGTTGCGCTACAAAGGCAGTTAAAAATGATTCTAAATGCCAAAAGACAGCAGCGGACAATATCGGTAGTTTTTTTCAATTTTCACCTTCCGATACAGATATTTTTATTGGTGCGCTAAATTGCTTGGAAGATTCCGAAAGTGTAAGCGATTATTCGGCAGCAAGAGAGCAACTGAAAATAATTGTTGAAAAATATCCCAGAAGTAAATGGAAGAATAACGCACAGTCATTAATTTATATTATTCAAAATTTAACGCAACTAAAAGCAAATGTCGCGGCAGAAAATCTGAAAAATTCGGCGGATAGATTTAAACTGATCAAGGAAATTGAAGCACTAAAGACAGATATTCAACGTTTAAAGGATTTAGAAATTCAACTGGAAATAAGAGAAAAAAAATTAAAATAGAAGCAGGCGCAAAAACTAACCGGGAGCCAGGCGGCAGGAAAATTTTTTAAGAGATACCTTTTAATGATTTAACGGAAAGTGGCGAATGATTAAAAAGGTCAAAACTACGGATTTACAGATTGGCATGTATGTAATACTGAAGTGGTATAGGTGTAGCGGACACCTCGAAAAGCGTGTTATAGAAACTAAACTTTTGGAGGTGAGATATGACAACAAAGAAAAAGAGTTATTCAAAGCAATTTAAGATTGATGCAGTTAAACTTTTGACCGAGCAAGG
>JANXZU010000013.1 GCA_025355345.1 Syntrophaceae bacterium | reverse complement strand
CCTTGCTCGGTCAAAAGTTTAACTGCATCAATCTTAAATTGCTTTGAATAACTCTTTTTCTTTGTTGTCATATCTCACCTCCAAAAGTTTAGTTTCTATAACACGCTTTTCGAGGTGTCCGCTACACCTATACCACTTCATATTTCTTTTTTCGAAATTATATAATTTGTAAATTATTTTCGGCATTTTTAATCTTGTAATAAGAGTAATGGCTTTAACACATTAACAGTCATATTTCTGATAGCCTAACGCAATTTAGAGTGAACTCATCGCAATTAGTTCCTTTACATTAATGTGCCTTGATTCGTCTAAAGATAAACCTTCGCGAATAAGTTCAAGCACAAGTGCTTTTTCTTCGGGAAACTTATAACCTTCATAATCCTGATGAAAAAGAAGTCCGCCGCGACTGTTCGTCCATGAATTCATGCTGTGGTCAAAGCATACCCTGGAAGACACATTCAATCTTTCGATCATCACCATCAACTCTTCGAGCCGCCCGTGGGGAGAGGAAATGGTTAGACTACCATTTTCATAATCACAAAATATTTCGGTGCCCGGCCGTGGCACAAAAGGACGGGAACGAATATAGTGTGGATTAATTTCATTTAATACCAGCGCCGTATTTTCCGCGTGCTGTCGCCAGCGTTCTCTGCCTCCTAAATCAGGCATCCAGTACTCCGAAAGTTGAAAACCGGCCTCCATCGCTTTTTTGCCGCCGTCGATTTGTTCGGCGCTGGTCACGCCTTTACGCACTATTTTTAATAATTCGTCATCACCTGTTTCCAGTCCGACATGAACACGATCCAAACCAGCCTCGCGAATGGCTTTCAAGTCTTCTAGTTTTCTTTGTGACAGAGTTTTGGAACGGGTATATGAAGTGACGCGAGTCAATGCAGGAAATGTCTTTCTCAAATGTTTCAGCACTTCGATGAATTCGTGAGGCCTCATAATCATGCTATCGGCATCCTGGAGAAAGGCCGTTTTCCCACCGGAATAAAGCCAGTTGAAGACTGTAACAAAGCAATAATTGTCATTAAGATAAGGATCGACGCTCAATAACAACCTTAATACTTCCCTGTTAATCCGACCATCCTGACCAGTTTTTTGTGAAACAGTTTCTATTTCATTACTGATAGCCTTGACTGTATCGATATCAGCTTTTATATCCTTCAATTGTCGATATCCAAAAGGATTTTCCTTATACATCTCGCAAAACGTGCATTTGTTCCAAGGACAATTTTCGGTTATTCTCAGAAGTAATGATGCGCTTCCTCCCTCACTGGGTGGACGGTACACACCCACTGCAAAAGACATTTTTGATATTTTATCCACGCTCTCACGAAAAGAATTATTTCCTATTGCGATGTTCATTCCTACTCCTTCTCAACTTTAACTTCAGTTATAATATAACATTCATTTATCTTTTGACAACAAAAGTTGTTAGAATTGTGCTAGTCTTAATGATTCAAGAGCGCGAAACTAATCCAAAATGGATTATTCAACTTGCATACATTTTACATAATATCTTCCTGGCTGATAGCTCCAATCCCTTACTGGTAAAGCCTTAGGAGAAATAATTTGCTTTAGGCATGACAATTGCAGTAAATCCGTACAAATGCTTTCCCATTTCCAATGTATTGTTTTAAAAAATTAGGATTTACTTAAATGAGGAATGCCCCATGAAAAAAATAATATTTGTATTAATTTGTAGTGCCATCCTTTTATCTCCAATAAGTGTGATGGCCAGTGCATTTTGTGATGGTTGGGACAAAGGGTTCTTGGATGGCTTCTGCTACAAGCGTGCTAATTGTTCCGAACCACTAGTGCCTGTGTGTCCTACACCTTTGACCGGGAAAGACACATATAAAGATGGATATGACCTAGGATTCCCATCAGGCCTTAATGCATGGCGCTTATTGAACTGCCTTCCGCTGCCTTACACAAACATGGCGCAGACATCTAATTATTTTATATATTTGGCCAGACGGTAAAAAATATTTATTTTTATCAACACTTTTTCTCTTGACTTGACTATGCTTTAAAAAATAGTTTACTGCAATTCAGATCGGCAGAAATCTTTTTATTGATAAACACAAAATAATCAAAAATAATTGATCCGTCTGCGTTACTTTTTCTTATAAAAAATATTTTCATATAAGTAAGATACAATGCACAATTTTTGAATTCGACAAGATATCTTCTTGGAATATTTTATTTTGTTAACTATTTTTATAATACCTTTAGCCATGTAATAAGATCATATGTAATTGACAAATTATTTTGATGTGATAATATCCGCCTAAAATATTAATGAATATTTTAAATAGAAGCGTAAAGCTTTGAAAGTTATAGTTAAAAGGGAGATAGAATATGGAAACGAAGGTAAATGTTACGATTGACGGGAATGAAATATCGGCTAATCCCAGTCAAACCATCCTTCAAGTAGCCACTAATAACGGAATTTTTATACCGACACTTTGCCACTATCAAAATACAACAAATGTAGGAGCCTGCCGTGTTTGTCTTGTGGAGGTGGAAAATGCCAGAAGCCTTGTCGCTTCCTGTTGTATGCCTATAAACCCTGGAATGGTTGTGCGCACCGATACCAAAGCAGTTCGCGATGCTCAAAAGATGGTTATTGAGTTACTCTGGTCGTCCGGTGATCATAACTGTCTTACTTGCGAACAAAATGGTCAGTGCGAATTACAAAATCTAGTTTACTGGCTGAAAATTGAAAAACCACGTTTTGAAATAGAGACTCCGGGTTTCGCAATTGAAGATAACAACACGATGATTTCCCGTGATCTCAACAAGTGTATTCTTTGCGGACGATGTGTTCGTGCCTGCAACGAAATCCAGGTCAACGAAGTGCTTGATTTTGCAAATCGCGGCTCGCATTCCAAAGTCGGTCCGGCTTTTGATGACGACTACATTCATTCTAACTGCGTTTTCTGTGGTGAATGTATGCAGGTATGCCCCACCGGCGCAATAACTTGTAAAATGGCAAAATTTGCGGGTCGTCCCTGGGAACTTACCAAAACACGTACAACCTGTGCTTATTGCGGTGTCGGATGTCAAATGGATATTTTCACTAATAATGGCAAAATTGTCAAAGTATCGGGAAACCGGGAATACGGCACACCGAACGAGGGCAGTCTTTGCGTTAAAGGTCGTTTCGGCATGGATTTTATCCAGCATCCTGACCGTTTAACAAAGCCTTTAATTCGACGCAATAAAAAAGATGATTTAAAAGAAGTAAGCTGGGATGAAGCGTATTCCTTTATCGCCGACAAGCTATCAGCGATAAAGAAAATAAATGGTGCAGATAGCATCGCCGGATTATCTTCCGCGCGTTGCACCAACGAAGAAAATTACCTCTTTCAAAAATTTATGAGGGCGACAATCGGCACTAACAATGTTGATCATTGTGCCCGTCTCTGACACTCCGTAACAGTGGCCGGTCTGGCCGCAGCATTCGGTAGTGGAGCAATGACAAATTCCATCGCAGAATTGGAGTTCACAGATGTAATCTTAGCAACCGGTACAAATACCACCGAAAATCATCCGGTTATTGCCACAAAAATCAAGCGGGCAGTACGCCAGCATGGTACAAAACTCGTTGTCATCGACCCGCGGGAAATTGATTTAGTCAAATACGCAGATATCTGGCTTCGCCAGAAACCCGGAACAGACGTCGCTGTTTTCAACGGCCTGATAAACGTGATCATTGCAGAAGGGCTCTATGACAAAAAATATGTTGCGGAACGTACCGAAGGGTTTGACTCTCTCAAAGCGGCAGTTGCCAAATATACACCGGAATATGTGGAAAAAATTTCCACCGTACCGGCGGAAGATTTGAAAAAAGCCGCCCGGATATATGCCAAAGCCAACCGTGCCAGCATTATTTACGCGATGGGCTTAACCCAGCATATTAGTGGCACAGATAATGTGAAGAGCACCGCCAACCTTTCAATGCTTTGCGGCAACGTCGGTATTGAAGGCGGCGGAGTAAACCCTCTACGAGGCCAAAATAACGTTCAGGGAGCCTGCGATATGGGCGGTCTGCCCAATGTTTTCCCTGCTTATCAACAAGTGGCCAATGAAGACGCCCGCAAGAAATTTGAAACGTTATGGAACGCAACTCTATCCGGAAAACCCGGTCTGACAATAATCGAGATGATGAACGCCGCAGGTCGTGGCGATATTAAAGCAATCTATATAATGGGCGAGAATCCCCTTCTTTCCGATCCTGATCTTCATCATGTAAAAGAAGAACTCCAAAAGTTGGATTTACTTGTTGTGCAGGATATTTTCCTGACAGAAACTGCCGTGCTCGCAGATGTCGTACTGCCTTCAGCCAGCTTTGCCGAAAAAGACGGTACGTTCTCTAATACAGAAAGACGAGTTCAGCGAATCAGAAAAGTTGTAAACGCCCCAGGAGAAGCCAAGCCGGATTGGGAAATCATCGCTGGAATCTCCACAAAAATGGGATATCCGATGAATTATTCTTCTGCGAAAGAAATTTTTGAGGAAATTTCCAAGGTCACTCCTAGTTACGCGGGAATTAGCTATGACCGAATTGAAAAAGAAGGCATCCAATGGCCTTGCCCCACAGCTGAACACAATGGAACAAAATTCCTGCACAAGGATAAATTTACGCGCGGCCTCGGTCTGTTCCACGCGGTTGAATACATACCACCAGCGGAAGTTACAGACAAAGAATATCCGTTAATCCTTTCCACAGGCCGTGTGATTTATCACTATCACACAGGCACAATGACAAGAAGAGCTCAGGGACCATCAGAGCGTTGTCCGGAAAGCCTTATTGAAATAAATCCGGCGGATGCCGCCAAATTCGTCATAATCGATGGTCAAATGGTTAAAGTGACTTCCAGACGCGGCGTAGTTGAAGCCAAAGCCTGTATAACAGAAAAGAGTCCGCAGGGAACAATATTTATGAACTTCCATTTCGCGGAGACAGCGGTTAATCTGCTTACAAATTCGGCTTTAGACCCAATCGGTAAAATTCCTGAATATAAAGTCTGCGCGGTTAAACTGGAAGCAGCTTAAACATTCTTGATTTTTCCCCTCATGAATGCTAATAAAAAAAAGGGTGCTACCCGTCAAGGTAGCACCCCGAACTAATACCAATCTATTTCAGCCCTGAGAAAGGGCAAGGAGGAAAATGTAAATGGCTAATGAAAATTTGGAAAGTAAACGATGGTTTATTGCCTTGGCTGGTGTCGTGATCATGTTGATCCTGGGCACAGTTTACGCCTGGTCGGTTTTTGTTAAACCCATCGCGGCCGCACAGGGCTGGGAAATTAAAGTGGTTTCAAGGGTTTTCATGCTGATCATCGGGGTTATCGGTGTTTCCGCTGCCTTTGGTGGCATGCTTGTGGATAAAAAAGGTCCCAAGTTTGTTGCAATCCTGGGTGCCATTCTTTATGGGATCGGTGTTTTGCTTGGTGGTGTGGCTCTGCATACCGGTAATTTCTGGCTTCTTTTATTCGGATACGGTGTTATCGGCGGCATGGGTAACGGTTTTGCCTATGTGGTGCCTATCGCTACGCTGATCCGCTGGTTTCCAGACAAACGCGGTCTGATCACCGGTCTTGCCGTTATGGGCTTCGGCTTCGGCGCTTTCTTCATCGGTATGATTATACCAGGCATTATCAACACAATGGGCGTCGCTAATGCGTTTCTGTTACTGGGTTCAGTTTATCTTATCTTGAATTTACTGGCTTCTGCTACACTGAAAAATCCGCCCGCGGGCTGGCTTCCCAAAAGCTTTACACCTGCGGCTACTACCGTTAGTGCTGCGGATTCTTTCGCCTGGGCCGAGGCGAAGAAAACTCGTCAGTGGTACATGCTATGGTTCATGCTCTTTTTAAATGTCACTGCAGGCATGGGACTTTTATCAAAGCTGTCACCAATGGCACAGGAAGTTATCAAATTCGCTCAAAACATAGATGATCCGGCAAAACTTGCCGTCCTTGGCGGCGGCGTTTTGGCCACAGCCTCCATTTTCAACGGGTTGGGTCGCCTTTTCTGGGCTGCCGTTTCCGACAAGATCGGCCGCAAAGGCGTTTACATGGTCATGTTCCTGAGCCAGGCAATTCTTTACATCCTTCTTCCTCAGGTCACCAGCGTACTCATCTTCACGATCATCACCTGCTACCTTTTGTCGTGCCTGGGAGGCGGTTTTGCAGTTATGCCCGCTTTCACGGCTGATTCATTTGGTCCGACAAACATCGGCAAGATCTATGGTTTCATACTGACGGCGTGGGGTGCGGCAGGTGTCGTTGGAGGTTTTGTGTTCGCCGAATTCAACAAACAACAGTCCCTTTACACAGCCGCTGCCCTGCTGGTCGTCGGCTTCGTGATCGCGCTGCTGTTCTCGCGTCCGAAACATGTATCGGAGTATAAGAAGTAAAGTTCAGTAGATATAGTCTGTATGTTTCCATCAACCCCTCTTCCGTTGAATGCGGAAGAGGGGTTTCGTTTTTATTGTCTTGACAGACCAATCATCATTCTTGTAGTCTGATTGCGGGCGATGGAGTTCGCCATAAACCGCGGCTGCCGCTGATAACTCCTGCAAGAATAACTGAAAAAGGAGTTGTCTATGTCAAGCACAATGAATCTCATATCTCTGCCTGAAATTCAAAACCTTCTAAAAATTATCGGCGACGCCAAAGACCAATTTCAGCTCGTTTCACTTGCCCGTCAGTTCGAAGCGGCGAAGTCTCTTTTGGCGGAAAATCCGCCCATCGACGTTGCGGTTTTAGGCCAGTTCAAAGCCGGGAAAAGTTCTTTTCTGAACAGCCTGATCGGTGAAAACATTCTGCCTGTTGGAGCCATTCCGGTCACCACGGCCATTACACGCTTACAGCACGGTGAAAAGAAGCGTGCGCTTGTTCGCCACTTCAACGGCCGGATCACCGAAGCGCCGCTTTCCGACATCGGGCAATTTATATCGGAGACCGGAAATCCGGGCAACGAAAAAAACGTCACCATTGTCGATATTGAACTGCCGTCCTTGCAGAAATATGCAGGAATTCGACTGGTCGACACACCCGGTTTAGGAAGTATCTTCAAATATCACGAAGCGACAGCGGAGGGCTGGCTTCCTTCAGTCGGCACCGCCCTCTTGGCCGTCAGTTCCGACCGTCCTCTCTCACAGCACGATCTGGAATTGATAAGAGAATTAACCATCCACACACCCAACATTATTCTTTTGTTGACCAAAGCGGACCTGCTGACCTCCGCGCAGCAACAGGAAGTGATCGCCTTTTTTAAACAGACTCTTCAACGAGAACTCCATAGGAATCTGCCGGTTTATCTCTATTCCGCGAAAAAACAGACCGAATTATACAGAGAGAAGGTGCAGACGGAAATTCTTGATACGCTTACGGCAAACCGCGATTTTGAATTTCTGCGTATTCTAAAATACAAAACGATTTCTCTTGCGGATGCCTGCCTGGGCTATTTGCGCGTGGCGCTGCATACGTCCCTTCAGACGGATATCAACCGGGAGGGCTTACGCTCGCAGATTCTTAACGAAAAGGTTAACGAAACTTTGATGCAGGAAGAGCTGGGGATTATTTCCCGCGAACATCAACGCCAGACCCGCCCTTTGATAGAATCTTGCCTGACGCCTTTTCTTGCGCCGGTTTATAAAAAAATTCGCTCCAAACTTGAACAGGATCTGCCATCCTGGAGTGGCAATCTCTGGAAACTCTCAAGACGTTACGAAGCATGGGTATCAGAAACTCTCTCTGAAGAAATGCGCGCCCTTTCCAAAACCGAGCATGTTCATTTTCTGGGAACACTGAAAAAATCACATGCGAGCTTTTCGAGAGCGCTTGAAGCTTTCCGCAAATTCCTCGACGATAATATTGAAAATGTACTGGGCATAAAGCTTGCAACAGTCGATTGGAAAATAGACGTGGTTGAACCCGATCACCCTGACATTGCCTTCACCAAATCTTTTGATGTTCATCTGGACCTGCTTTGGTTTCTTATTCCCATGTTTTTGTTCCGGCGGCTCTTTGAGCGCCATTTTATTAAAGGTATTCCGAAAGAAGTGGAAATTAACCTATCGCGGCTTGCATATCAGTGGGAAAAAAGCGTGAATAGTGCTATAGGGTCGATACGCTGTCAGGCATTGTCTTACGTGCATGATGAACTTGAAACCATTGAATCCCTGCTTTCCAGCACAAAAGGCCATACGGATGAAATCAGAGGCTTGATTGAACAAATCGAAGCGGCGACTTAAGTATTAAAATAATACTGGACGTTATCAACGGTTTCGTTTTCTCGAAATCGTAAAGAATTTATAGCAGAAGGAGATATATGTATGCAACACACCCATGAAGTTGAACAGATGTGCGTCGTGGCAAAAGGAGCTAAAAACGGTCCCGCCCCCATACCTCAAGAGGGCAAGTGGACACAGGTGAAGGAAATTAAAGACATCAGCGGCCTGACTCACGGCGTTGGCTGGTGCGCGCCTCAACAGGGAGCATGCAAACTTACCCTGAATGTTAAAAACGGCATCATCGAAGAAGCACTGGTGGAAACTATCGGATGTACAGGAATGACACATTCCGCTGCAATGGCCGCCGAAATTCTACCGAACAAAACCATTCTGGAAGCGTTGAATTCCGACCTCGTCTGTGACGCGATCAATGTCGCCATGAGGGAAATCTTTCTCCAGATTGTTTATGGCCGCACGCAAACCGCATTTTCCGAAGGCGGACTGCCTATTGGCGCGGGCCTGGAAGATCTGGGCAAGGGACTGCGCAGTGTTATTGCCACCATGTACGGTACTCGGAAAAAAGGCCCCCGCTATCTGGAAATGGCTGAAGGCTACGTTACTGAAATTGGACTCGACAGCGACAACGAAATAATCGGCTACAAATTCGTTCAGCTTGGCGTCATGATGGATAATATTTCCAAGGGTACTGATGCAGCGAGTGCGCTTACCAAAGCTACGGGAACTTACGGCCGTTTTGCTGAGGCTGTAAAAACAATTAACCCACGTAAAGGATAAGGAGTTTAAAAATGGCTATATTTGAAGGATACGAAAGAAGAATTCAACAGATCACTCCTTTTCTCGCCAAATATGGAATTTCCTCTTTAGAGGAAGCAGAAAAAATATGCATCGGGAAAGGCGTTGATGTTCGAAAAATTGTAAAGGATATTCAGCCGATTTCATTTGATAACGCCGGATGGGCATATCTTGTGGGCGCTGCCGCCGCGATTAAGAAGGGGCAGAAGAATGCCGCTGATATCGCCGAAACGCTCGGTGATGGGCTCCAGTCTTTCTGCATTCCCGGATCGGTTGCCGATGACCGTAAGGTTGGCGTCGGCCACGGAAATCTTGCTTCCATGCTTCTGCGTGAAGAAACCACCTGTTTCGCTTTCTGCGCGGGACACGAATCATTCGCCGCGGCGGAAGGTGCAATCGGTCTTGCCAAATCCGCAAACAAAGCGAGAAAGATTCCTCTGCGTGTCATCCTCAATGGCTTAGGAAAAGACGCCGCTCACATTATAGCGCGTATAAACGGCTTCACACACGTCACAACAGCTTTCGACTATAAAACAGGAAATGTTTCCGTGGCGAAGGAAAAAGCTTATTCCACTGGTGATCGCGCGGCGGTCAGATGTTTTGGAGCAGATGATGTGCGCGAGGGCGTGGCCATCATGCATCTCGAAGGAGTTGATGTTGCCATAACGGGGAATTCCACAAATCCGACGCGTTTCCAACATCCGGTCATGGGTGTTTACAAAAAAGAACGACTGCTAGCGGGAAAAAAGTTTTTCTCCGTAGCCTCCGGCGGTGGCACAGGAAGAACGCTTCATCCGGACAACATGGCCGCAGGACCGGCATCCTACGGTATGACCGACACGATGGGACGAATGCATTCCGATGCGCAGTTTGCAGGTTCATCGTCCGTTCCCGCCCATGTGGAAATGATGGGATTAATTGGAATGGGAAATAATCCCATGGTCGGAGCATCGGTCGCTGTGGCGGTTGCTGTGGAACAGGCAATGAAATAATATTGTCTATCAAGTGCCACACTGCCTTATTTTACGGACAGTGTGGCACTAATATAACCTAAAGACCGGCTATTCTTCTGTCGAACAAGAGAGAGGTATTTTATGATTTTTGTAGGCCGGATAAATGAAAAAAAGAAAATCATAAAAGACCTGCAACGCGGGAAGAATATTGTTCTTAGCGGTAAATTCGGCATAGGACGCACCTCGCTGGTAAATGAAATAGCAGAAAAGCTAGGCGACAAGCGATTATTTGTTTTTGTAGATTTCGGTCAAACGCCCGGCAAAATGAGTGAACGGCTTATGAAAGAGCTGCATATTTCTTCACGACTCAAAAAAACCGGCAAAAAAATGTGCTATAAGTCCATGCGCTATCGCATCGCTACTGTTGGCTCGTCAATCAAAAACAAACCCGTCATCGTTTTTGACAATGTCGCAAAACTTACCCCACAGAAAATTATTTTTCTAAGGCATCTCATTGAGGAAGAACATTTTCAGTTTATCGCTATTGCGGAAAACTTTTTGCCGGCAAAAGACTTTCTGCTGTTGAAGGCGCAACTCATCCCCATTGAAACCGTCACTTTGCATCATTTGTCAACCGAAGACGTTTCGGCATTTATTCGTCTTTACGCTGTGAAACAACATCTCAACTGCTCAGACGCTTACATTGACAATTTAACCGAGCTGGCAGGGGTTTATCCTCTGGGCATGATCGAATTGATCAAGAGTCACTATAAACAAATAATCTATTGACATGGAGACTTTCTTTTGTTACTACGCTTTCGTCGCATACAAAAATTCTCTTTTTTCGCGCGGGTGATGGAGTTCACCTTTAACTGCCGTTGTTTCTAATAACTCCTGCCAAATTCACAATCAGGAGTTATATATGGAAAGTATCTATCTTGTTGCGGCTTTTTGGTTTTTTGCCGCAGTTTTATCAACCATTCTTGCCAATCGCCTGAAAATCTCAATAGCTCTGATGGAAATCATCGTTGGTACAGCTATCGGATTTGTCGCTTTTAAGCTCGGTTACTTTGAAAAACTGTCGCTGAATGCCGACTGGATGAAATTTTGCACTGGCCTCGGCGCTATGCTGCTAACGTTTCTCGCAGGTGCCGAGCTCAATCCAGATGCAATGAAATCAAAAATCAAGGAAGTATCCGTCATCGGATTGATCGGATTTTCCTCACCCTTTATCGGGTGCTCTTTGATAGCCTATTATCTTATCGGATGGAATCTACAGGCCAGTCTTTTGTGCGGTATTGCGCTTTCTACAACATCCATGGCAGTAGTTTATGCCGTCATGCTCGAATATGGATTTAATAAAACCGATTTTGGAAAAGGGATTCTTGGCGCCTGTTTCGTCAATGACCTGGGAACCGTGATCGCTCTTGGTCTGATATTCGCGCCCTTCACTTATAAAACAGTCATCTTCATTGCGGTAACTATTCTTTTGATTTTTATCTTACGCCCAATTACGGATTATCTCATCAAGCGCTTTGCGTATAAAACAGCCGCTATACGCGCTAAATGGGTGCTTCTCATCCTGCTCGCTATGGGCGTGCTGGCTTTGTGGTCCGGCAGCGAACCTGTCCTACCCGCCTATGTCTTCGGTATGATTCTGGCCAAAACGATGGAAATAGATGGTCATTTTGTTCGTAGATTAAGGACTTTAACCGTCGGGTTTTTAACGCCATTGTATTTTCTCAGAGCCGGTGCGCTTGTGTCCATAACGGCGCTGGTCGCTGCACCTGCTATCTTTCTTATGCTTTTCAGCGGTAAAGTTATTACAAAGATATTCGGCCTGTATCCGGCCATTCATCGTTTCAGAGATGACAAAAAGGAAAAGTGGTATTACACGCTGCTTATGTCCACCGGCTTGACATTCGGAACAATTTCAGCGCTATTCGGCTTATCCCATAACATAATTTCGCAGGCGCAATATTCGTACATCGTCGGCGCGGTGATTGCCAGTGCCGTAATACCGACTCTTATTGCCAATAAATTTTTCTTGCCAAAGCATTTACTGGAAGAACCTGTTTTAGATGATCAGGTACCTGACAAAAAGGATATCAAGAATAAGCTGTAAATTTGGAGAGTAAGGTCGCACTTTCTTCAAGTGTAAATTTAAACTTGTTTGACATCAATAATCCACTTTGTTATATTGGCACAACAATGCTTTTCAAGTGATTCTGAAGTTAAGTAGTTTAACGATAATTAACATGGGCATAATGCCCGGGAGAATAAAACAATGAATCAGAACGAATATAAGAAAATAATTTCCCTTGCAATAGAACGTGAAATCGAAGCGTATACATTTTACCGTGCAGTATCTGATAAGGCTAAGGATAAAAGTCTCAAATCTATTTTCAACAAACTTGCCGAAGACGAGCAAGGACACCAGCACACGTTAGAGGCTTTTCTTACAAAAACTCCAGACAAAATTCATTTTTCGGAATCGAAGGATTACAAAATCGTTGACGCACTTCTCACACCATCTCTGACTGCGGACATCAAACCTGTCGAAGGCATTGTAATTGCTATCAAGAACGAGCTTGAAGCTATGCAGATGTATACACAATTAGCAAATGCCAGCGCAGACGCTGCGCAGAAGAATATTTTTCTTGAACTCGCATCGATGGAACGCGGACACAAGAGCAACCTTGAGGATATATATACGAATATGGCGTTTCCTGAGTCCTGGTAGGATGATAGAGAAGGACATTCTGGAAGAACTGCAATATGTCCTTCCACATCATGAACCGATTAATGGTTAAGGATATCCCTCAGGTCTGGCGAAAGAGGAAATTATCCCGCTTGCTTTAATAACACCATAATCAAAATAACCGCACCGAGAATAAAACGATACAGCACAAAAGGAAAGAAAGTTTTCGTCTGCAAATAACGTAGTAGAAAACCAATGCTGGCCAAACCGGTGATACAAGAAACAATCA
>JANXZU010000094.1 GCA_025355345.1 Syntrophaceae bacterium | reverse complement strand
ACGCTGATGCCTGTGGGGAAAAGCATGTCCGGAATGATTGAAAAAATAGAAATAACAGTTTCTCGAAAAGCGGCAGCGGTTAAATCTGTTAAAATTATCGAAAACGCCAATGCCTTTACCCAGATTGATTTTACCGATGTCGAAATAAATAAAGTAATCAGCAGCTCAGTATTTCAGGATGTTCAATGAAATTTATTCCCTTGATAATAAGTATAGTTTTTCTCGCTTCCTGTTCGACAATGCCGGCAATTTATCCATCAATACTTCCGGCAGTCCAAACGGTCTTAACCTGCCCTTCTCCTTTTTTAAAGGAAAAATATCAACTGATGCATGCAATTGAGATACATGCAGCGGGCAATGTTCAAGGCGGAATTATCGGTGTAACAGTGGCCGATCCTTCCACTCGTTTTGTCTCCTGTGCAATTATGACCGCAGAAGGTATGGTGCTCTTGGAGACGCAGTCCGATGGAGAAAAGCTTAGCGTACATAGGGCGCTGCCGCCTTTTGATTCCGGTGATTTTGCAAAAAACTTGATTGACGATATTAAACTTATTTATTTTACTCCACAAGGATTGATACAGAAAAAAGGAAATGTTGATAACGGATCAGCTGCCTGCCGCTGGCAGGTGGAAGATGGTGATTTCATCGACGTGATTGCCAGCAATCCGGGGAGCACAGAAATTAAAAAATACTCGGCGTGCGGCAGCTTGCAGCGTCACATCACGCTGAAAGAAACAGCGGGAAATGCCTATTCAAGCATTGAATTGCAGGGAAGTGAGCTCGTAAACTACACACTGCTCATGACTCTCATTGATGCCAAACCGGTAGGAAGCAGATCGCCGGGAAAAGAAAAATTGAAGGTAAAGAGTAATGCGAAACAACGCAGAAGGTAAAAATGTAGTCATCGTCGGTTCTGGTGTGGGCGGACTTAGCACCGGGATTATTTTGTCGCTTTTGAATTACTCCGTGACGATTGTGGAAAAAAATCCGCTGCCCGGTGGACTAATGCGCTCTTATCGCCGTGGTGGAATTGATTGCCCTGTTGGCGTGCACTATGTCAGCGCGATGGGAGCAGGAGAGCCTCTGGGAAAAATGTTTCGGGTGTTGGGAATAGCGGTAGATGATCTGTTTTACCGCATGGAGCAAGGCGGCATAATTGACCGCTATATTTTTGATGATTTTGTTTTCGATCTGCCTGCAAGTATGAACGCTTTTGAAATAAGCCTGAGAAATACTTTTCCTGCGGACACTATAGCACTCGACGTAATTTTAAAAAATTTGCACGAGATCGCCTCGCGTATGCTTGATCCTGCATTTATACTCAATCAGGGCGATCCCTTCCAAAACATGGATTTCTTTCAGCCGATGGGCGATTTGCTTAATAAACTGGAAGCTTCTGCCGGTTTGAGGGCAGTACTGGCTGTGCCTTGCCAGCTTATCGGTGTTGAGTTAGACCAGTGTCCGGTTATTTTTCATCACATGGTTTTGGCCGGTTACTTATTTTCTTCATGGAGATTAAAAGAAAGCGGCAGCAAAATGGCTGATGTTTTTGCGCGGCGTTTTGATGAGTTGGGAGGAAAAATAATTCTGAATGATGGATGCGAAAAAATAATCCTGGATGGGGGAAAAGTAATAGGGGTAAGGCTTAAATCAGGAATTTTAATTTCAGCGGATACGGTTGTTGCTACGGTGCATCCGAAAATATTGCTTGGTCTTCTGGAGCCGGACGCGCTTAAAAGCTCATACAGGCAGCGTATTATAAACCTGAAGGAAACGGAAGGAGTCCTTGCCGTTCAGATTAGCGTTGATGCTGCCGCGCATTCTGAGATCGACCATAATATTTACCGTCTTCATACCGACGAAAAAGGACTGATTCGTGATGGTATCTTTTATCAATTACGGCAAGGCAACAATAAAGGCGAAAATATAGTTTCCGTCATCACGAGGTCACTATACAGTGATTGGAGCAAGTGGGAAAATACAATTTCCGGCAAGCGTGGTAAGGACTATGAAGAAAAAAAGCTAAGACTTGGACAAGACCTTTTGCAAAAAGCAAATGAGGTATTGGGTGGCCTGAAAAACGCCCGGATACTGGACGTGTTCACGCCTTTGACTCTGAGGGATTATGTGAACTGCCCTGAAGGTTCGTGTTACGGTGTACTGCGTTCGGCAGACCAATTGCTCAAAGTTGCTTCCTTAAGTAAAGTGCCCATAGCCGGTTTATTTATGGCGGGGCAAAACGCCATGGCACCCGGAGTATTAGGCACAATACTTGGTTCCTTTAATGCTGTCAGGCAGATTATCGGTTCTGAGCGTTTTGCCGAGGCTTTTAATTGGGAAGCGTAATCGCTTGCCGCCGTAAATGTTTTATGCTAGTTTCTAAAATCGAATTCAGGGAGTCTAAACCAAACAATGACACGTCAAGAGATTGAATCGGAAGTTAAAAAAATATTTCTACGGGAGTTTGAAGTTGAAAATCCGGAAATGGATTTGGACTTAAGAGAGGCTTACGCTTTTGACAGCATTGATGCAATCGAGCTTTTGCTGGGAATAGAAAAGTTTTTAGGTTCGGAACTTACTCAGGAAGAAAAAAAGCAAGCCATGGATATTCGTACGATAAATCAGATTTGCGATTATGTTGAAAAACTTGTCGCAACCAGGAAAGATGCGCCGGGAGTAAATTAATTTATGGAACGTAGAGTTGTAATTACTGCTTGTTCGGCGATAACTCCCATAGGACATGGCAAAGCTCAGATTGTCGAAAGCCTTTTAAAAGGCGTCTCCGGAATAAAACCTCTGCGCGAAGATCAATTGGTCAGCCGATTTATTCATTCCAAAGTTTATGGGACGGTGGATTATCCAATTGATTATGATTTTAAACGGCAGTACCGCAAAACAATGGGGCCTGTGGCGTATTATGCCTGTCAAGTGGCCAAAGAAGTTCTGGAACAATCGGGTCTGCCTCAGGATTTTATAACATCAGGAAACATGGGGGTTGCTTTTGGTTCCATTCACGGATCTCCGACCGTGCAGCGGGATATTTATAAGGTCTTTTTTGAAGCAAAGGATAAAGCCGCATATCAGAGCATTGGTGCTGTTGATTACTTGAAATCAATGGTGCACACAACCGCCGTCAACATAACCAAGATGTTCGGCATCACCGGTAGGGTCATATCTTCAGGAACAGCATGTACCACAAGCAGCCAATCAATCGGTTATGGCTATGAAGCAGTAAAATACGGTTTGCAGGAAGCCATGCTATGCGGTGGTGCTGATGAATACGATACAATCACTGTAGCCGTTTTCGATAATTTGCTTGCCTGCTCCACAGCGTTTAATTCCGAGCCTAGTCGCACACCGCGACCCTTTGATAAATTGCGTGACGGACTTGTAGTAGCCGAAGGTGCAGGCGCGGTGATGCTGGAAGAGTATGAGCATGCCAAAAAACGCGGCGCCCAAATCCTTGCCGAAGTCATCGGCTTTGCCTGCAACAACAACGGCGGCGATTTGATTCTGCCCAATTTGGACGGTATAACAAAGACACTCAAGCTGGGTCTTCAAAACGCCAAGATTAATGCTTCCGATGTCGATTTAGTCAGCGCTCACGCCACCGCGACGAAAATGGGCGATATTATTGAAGCGCAGGCAATCAGCGCTGCATTTGGGGATAATCCCTATGTTATTGCCTTAAAAAGTTATCTTGGGCACACCATGGCCGCTTGCGGCGCCATTGAAACCATTCTGCCTATTTATATGATGCAGGATGGATTTATTGCGCCAACGCTTAATCTGGAAGAAATTGACGAGCGCTGCGCGATGATTAAGCATGTGCAGAAAGTCCTGCAGGAGCCGGTCAAAACCGTAGCCGTACAGAATTTCGCTTTTGGCGGTGTCAATACCATTCTGCTGATAAGGAAATTTTCGTAAGATAAATGTCCCCTATAAAAATATTCCAAAATGCATCTGCTTTGTTTATCACTTTACTTATATGGGTATATTTTCTTATTGGTTCCACAGTATTTTTTCTTTTTGGTCACATACCGGCATGTTTATTTTCTAAAAACCGTGCCAGCGCTTTTCAGAATTTAAACCACATCAATATGGGAATCTTTTTCGCATTAACACGTTTTTTGATTCCTCGTACAAAATTTATAATCCAAAAAGAAGTTCTGCAAATTCATTCCTCAGTTATTGTTTGCAATCATTTGTCTTATCTTGATCCGATTTTGCTCATTTCATTTTTTAAGCAAAATTGCACCATCGTTAAAAGCACTTTTTTCCGTGTCCCATTTTTTGGCTGGTTATTAAGAAATTCATTCTATATGCCCTCATCAGTTGGTGAGGTGCAGGGGCAGTCGATGGTTGAAAACATAGAGAACATCAAAAAACATTTAGCGGCAGGAGGTAACTTTTTCGTTTTCCCGGAAGGAACAAGAAGCCGCGATGGGAGGCTTGCGCCTTTTAATAAAGGCGCGTTCAGTATCGCTCGCTACTGTAACGCCCCACTGAAACTGGTTTACATTAAAAATACGAATAAATTATTTCAGCCCGGAACTTTTTTATTTAAAACTCACGATAATATCGAAATTGAACTAGAATTAATCGGGACACTTACGCCGGACTACGTCAGTGACAATTTTTCCATATCTGCCGTGGTCGATGATGTCAGGAATGTTTTTGAGCAAAGAATAAAGAGGTAATTTATGGAGCTACTGGAAGCAATATTGAAAAGGCGTAGTGTCAGGAAATTTACTGAAGATGCCGTGACCGATGATGAATTACGGCAAATATTTGAGGCGGTGCGATGGTCACCTTCCTGGTCCAATACACAAGTATGGGAGTTTATTGTTGTGCGCGATAAATCAACCATTGAAAAAGTGGTCTCCACATATGTCGATAAAAATCCGGCAACAAGATGTTCGCTTGCCGCTTCCGCGCTAATCGTTGCCTGCGCAAAAACTGGTATTGCCGGTTGCTATGACGGCCAGGAACTTACGTCAATTCCTAACTGGCATATGTTTGATTTAGGTTTAGCAGTGCAGACGCTTTGTCTGCGTGCTCACGAGCTTGGCTTGGGAACGGTAGTTGTCGGCCTAATGAATCACGAGGCGTGTAAGAAAGTATTACGCGTTCCGGATGGCCACGAAGTTGTTGCTGTGATTCCGATAGGCAGGCCTGCCGCGCCACCCAAAGATGGGCCCGCGCGAAAATCCATCTCCGAGATGGCGTATATAGATACATTTGGCAAGCCAATGTTCTGATACCAAATCGAGTTCTTTGATTAACTTTGTTGGCATCGACGTCGGCTTCCTCAATCACACCGTGGCGCCTTCTCCGTCCCGCCTCGTTATTTGTTGCGCGAAATTATTTTCGTAGAATAATTGAAATTTAGGCTTAATACCTAAAAACGGGGTCTCTTTTTGTTAATATTTCTTGAATAATTTTTTTTTTGAGCGTTTTATTAATTCCACGGTGAACCCTGACTAATTCTTTCAGATAAGCAAAACAACCATCCAGAGCATTTGTTGTATTCGTAATATTTAACTCTGTGTGTTTTTGATAAGTAAACAAATAAGGCAGATTAATTTTCAAGCTTCGATATGCTGAGCGAAGTCTTTTGTGAGTATAAAACCATTTGTCGGTGAAAGGATCTATTGTCCTTTCTTTGAGAAAAGAAGACCACTTCTGATGCCAGCTATTAATAGCGAATGTGAAATCTTTTTCATTTGCATGGCAAAGAGTGGCGGTGATTTTCTTCAATTCTATACCTGCTTCTAATTTGGGATTATTGGTCAGATAACGAGTAATGATCTGTTTTTGGTGGAAGTGGCACATCTGTATAGGAACATCAGAAAAGAGCTGTCTCACGCCAGGCCTGCCATCCAAGA
>JANXZU010000095.1 GCA_025355345.1 Syntrophaceae bacterium | reverse complement strand
AGTTTCGAGGAAAGCTGAAATGGTCCGGCAATCTCAATGAGATGAGGACAGATAAATGATTCTCGTTGATTCGTCCGTCTGGATAGACTACTTCAACGGTAATCAAACATCTCAAACGGACTGGCTCGATTCTTCACTTGGAAATACACCAATCGTAATCGGTAATCTTATCCTAACGGAAGTTCTCCAGGGATTCCAGAGTGACAAGGATTTTAAGATAGCCAAGGATCTTCTTTTGAGAATTCATTTCATGTCAATGGGGGAACAGACATTAGCGCTGGAAAGTGCTATGAATTATAGGCTTCTGAGGAGGAAAGGTGTTACCGTAAAGAAAACTATAGACGTTATTATTGGAACTTTCTGCATACACAACCAGCTAACACTCTTACATTGCGACCGTGATTTTGATCCTATGGTCAAATATTTAGGTTTAAAAATAATCGATATATAACAAAATTAATTCAGCCGATCGCTACGCTCCGGGTGATTTTTTCGTTGGCCTTAAAATCGTTTGACATTATCGTCTTAATGACGTACCACATACAGTACGATAAGGAGGTTAAGAAATATGACAACATTAACAGCATCAGACGCAAGAAAGCGCCTTTACAATCTTGTGGACGAAGTAAAGGATACGCATGTACCGGTTCAGATTGTAGGTAAGAGAAATTCCGCGGTTCTTATTTCCGAAGAGGACTGGCGGTCTATAGAAGAAACTTTGTATCTCACTGCAATTCCCGGCATGCGCGAATCAATAAGAAAGGGTTTAAAGACGCCTCTTGAAAAATGCAAGGAGGTACCCGGCTGGTGAGTTGGCGTTTGGTTTTCACTAAGCAAGCACAGAAAGATGCAAAGAATATTTCACAAGCCGGTCTCAAACCGCAGGCAAATCGATTATTGGCCTTACTGAGAGAAGATCCATTTCGAAATCGGCCGCCCTATGAAAAGCTCGTGGGTGACCTATCGGGGGCATATTCTAGAAGAATCAACATACAACATCGTTTAATTTATCAAATATTAAAAGATGTCCATACGGTAAAAGTTATCAGGATGTGGACGCATTATGAATAAACGTCTTACCGTATAAAGCAGAGGCCAACAAAGTCAATACAGCCGATCGCTACGCTCCGGGTGATCTTTTCGTTAGGCAAAAATCATTAATTTAAATCTTGACAACTGTATATGATGTATATACACTTTAGTCATGGAAGATGAAAATGATAAATTAGATATCCTCTCAAAATGTACAGGTTTTGAGTGGGATGAACATAATTCAAATAAAATTTGGATTAAACACCATGTTTCTCCTTCCGAATGCGAACAGACATTTTTTAATATCCCTCTAATATTTTTTGATGATATAGATCACTCTGTTTTAGAGAAACGCTACTATGCACTTGGCCGTACCGATGAGATAAAATATTTATTCATTGCTTTTACTTTAAGAAATAAAAAAATCCGTGTAATTTCTGTCAGAGATATGAATCGAAAAGAAAGGAAAGAATATGAGTTCCATAAAGAAAATACCAAAATTTAAAAGTGAAGATGAGGAAAGAACTTTTTGGGCAACACATGATTCAACAGAATATATTAACTGGAAAAAAGCAAAAAAAGTTATGTTATCAAATCTTAAGCCTTCATTAAAATCAATTTCACTTCGTCTCCCTGAATCAATGATTGAAGAGCTTAAACTTCTTGCAAATAAAAAAGATGTTCCATACCAGTCTCTGTTAAAGATATTTCTTGCTGAAAGAATCGGAGAAGAATTGAAAATCTAGTAATTGCATAACAAAATCAATCCAGCCGATCGCTTCGCTCCGGCTGATTTTTTCGTGGATTTAAAAACGATTATGTAGCGCCTGATCGAAAATAACATGTACAATAATTTTATTTCAGGAGGAGATTATGCCATTTATCCAGTTTATGCTTTTTCATGTACCGACTGTGCTGCTTGGCTTCTTAATTATCTTTATCTATATTTTTTTAACCACCATAAGTCTTGTTATAATACGAAAATATTATCCATGTAACCGCCGCAAAAGCCACAACGATATTGCCGGCTTTATTTTTGCCACCCTCGGCGTAATTTACGCAGTAATTCTTGCCTTCACCGTGGTCGTCACGTGGGAACAGTTTGACAAGGCAGATGAAATTACAACCAAAGAGGCGAATTGTATTGCTTCCCTTTACCAGAACGCAACACCATTTCCAGCCGAATTTCGCCAACAGATCAAAAATGAACTGACTCAATATGTAAGCACAATTGTCAGTAAAGAATGGCCCAAAATGGCCAGAGGACAGAGAAGTTCAGAAGTGGAAGAAATTCAGCATAAAATAGTAAGATTATACAGCAGCTTTCAGCCAAAAGCAGAAAACCAAAAAATATTTCTTACGGAATCTGTCAAAAAAATGAATGAAGCAAGTGAAATGAGAAGGCTGCGCCTTGTCTATGCCGCAACAGGTATTCATTCGCTGCTCTATGCTATTCTCATTGCCGGAAGCTTCATCACCATTGCCTTTACCATGTTGTTCGGCACAGAAAACTACATCGAGCAATTGATCATGACAGCCAGTTTGGCCGCAATGATTGCCTTTGCTCTTTTTACGATTATCGCTCTGGATTATCCATTTACGGGAACTTTTAGTATTGAACCAGACGTTTTTAAAAATATGCTTCCGACGTTGCTGGCTAATTGAGTTTGCTTGAAATATTACGCAAAACGAGTTATATCAGGATCTAATCCGATTTAGATTGCCACACAGACTGAAAGTCGGATCGCAATAACGAATGCGCGTTGCGACAAAATGTCCGTAAAATCATTTTTAAAAAGGTTTATTAATGGCAGAAAAAGAACCGGAAAAATGGCTGAAAATCGAAATTGCTGCTCCCGCTGAACTCATGGACGCGTTGGGTAATTTTCTCACAGAAACAGGCGCTCAGGGCGTATTCCAGGAATCAGCAACGCCGGAACACACGATCGGCGATTTTCCGGAGCCTTTAATTGAAGAGATCATCAAGGCCTATTTTCCGCAGGATGTGCGCAGTGACAAAAAAATCGCCTCCATTCAGAAATACATCGACAGCCTTCAGGAAATATTCCCCGAAGTGCAAAAACCATCACTTAAAACAGAAATTGTAAGTGACCCGGATTGGGCTGAACAATGGAAAAAATATTTCAAGCCCATTCGCGTCTGCAACAATATCATCGTTAAACCTACATGGGAAAGATACGCGCCGTCCAGCCGAGATATTGTCATTGAGATTGATCCGGGAATGGCCTTTGGCACCGGCCAGCACGCGTCCACTCGAATGTGCATGGAAGCAATTGAAGATATCATGATGAAAGACCGCTCGATCAAAGATTGGAAAGTACTGGATGTCGGTTGCGGTACGGGAATCCTAGGCATCACCGCTGCCAAAATGGGCGCCTTGGATGTCATCTGTATTGATATTGATAATAAGGCTGTCGAAATTGCCGGGGAAAACGCGGCGATTAATAATGTAGCAAGTGCTTTGAGCATTTCCAATAAAGATGTCTCCACCATCAACGAACCGCGCAATTTAATCATCGCCAACCTTACCGCCAAATTGCTCATCAAACTTCGTGCACATCTTACACACTTACTAATGCCTTCAGGATACATGATCATCTCGGGCATAATTGAACAGGACGCCAAAAATATCGAGGAACATTTTTCTGCCGATCCACTCAGCACCTATAAAGTTATCACGGAAAAAGAATGGGTCTGTTATGTGCTCAGGAAAAAACCGTAAACCCAAAACAATTTATCTTTAGGATGCTGAAGCCTTGACCATTCCCCGAATATACAACCCGGATAGTTTAGAAAACAAGACAAAATGTGAGCTGGGTCAGGACAATTTAAAATATTTAAAGCAGGTGATACGCCTGAAACAGGGCGACAAAGTAAATATTTTTGACGGTTTTGGACATGAGTTTGAAGCTGTAATCAAAAATTTTTCTCCAAAAACAGTTTTATTGGAGCTTGGCAAAACAATTCCGCAGGCAGGCAAGGAAATCCTCATCACTCTGGCGCAAGCTATTCCCAAAGCCGGGAAAATGGATACCATCGTTAAGAGCGCCGCTGAATTGGGAACTGATATAATTATTCCTTTTGATGCCGCAAGGTCGGTCAGCCGGATTTCCTGCGAAAAAAGTTCTTTAAAAATTAAGCGCTGGCAAAAGATCGCCGGGGAAGCGGCTCGCTGCTGTCACAGCAGCCATATAGCCAAAGTATCAGAAGTTTTATCTTTTGCTGATATGCTTGCATCGGCATCCGGCAATGCGCTACGGTTAATATTCTGGGAGGAGGAATCTCAAAAAACCGTTAAAGATATTTTGACGAATGAATCCGTTGCCACCACTAAAAACTTTTTTGTTGTCGTAGGGCCGGAAGGCGGTTTTTCCAGAGACGAGGTAAGCATGGCCAAAGAGCGAGGCTTTATTTCGGTTAGTCTGGGCAAGCAAATTTTAAAAGTGGAAACGGCAGCAGTAGCAATAATATCAATAATCCAATATGAAAAAGGAATCTTCGGCAATAGATTCCAGGAGGTAAAAAAATGACCGTTTACAAATTCGCCGGTTTCTGGCGTCGTTTGGTGGCTTTTATGATCGACAGCACGATCGTAACTATTATTTTTGCTGTTTTGCTTGTAATCGCCTCGCTTGCATTTTTCTTTGGAGCCATGTCGGCAGAAAATAGCGCCGTGCTAAACAATCTGGCTAATCCTAAAGGCTTATCTTCTGCTGTCCTTTTGGTATTAGCTTTTTATGTTGCCATAAATACAGCTTATTTTACCTATTTCCATGGCGTTACAGGCCGTACGCCGGGGAAAATGCTGCTGGGGTTACAGGTTTGTTGTGCCGACGGTACTCCCATTTCTTTCGGAATTGCCTTTTTGAGATCAGTCGGCTACCTTGTTTCGAGCTTATTGGGCACTATACCCCTTGGCTTTATCTGGGCAGCCTTTGACCCCAAAAAACAGACCTGGCATGACAAAATTGCCGGTACGGTTGTTATCATCAGGGAGCAGGAGAATGATTCGGCAGGCCTTTTGATTCCCGATTCTAAACCTGTTGCAGCTTGCGCACAAACTTACGAAGATAAAAATGATCCGGCTAAAAATGCTGAGGTCCCGGCCACACAATAAGCTGGCGCAAATCACGGGTATAATACCCCAAAGCAAGCTCCGGGGTGTTATACCCTCCGCTGCGCGGGATTGTTCAACTTACCAATTCCGCTGCGCTTGCGTAATTGGAGTTTCACAATAACCAAAAAACACCTTGACAAAGGAACCCATATTTTATAGAGGTTTGCTGCTTTTTTAAGTATTTCCGATAATCAGGCGGGCCGGTAGCTCAGTCGGTAGAGCATCGGACTGAAAATCCGAGTGTCGACAGTTCAATTCTGTCCTGGCCCACCATGAAACTAAAGCCCTCCCTAAAAAGAGGGCTTTTTTCGTCGATCTTCTTAACCAGGTACTGAAGCGATAAAAGTAAATAAATTATGACCATGAAAAAACGACAACTGAAGATCATGCTGATTAACCCTCCTAACTGCGGCAGAAGCATCCCCGAGGAGCAGTACGGCATTACATCACTCAAACAGATATTCAAGGGGGAACCTTTCAGCCTTGAAGTTCTTGCAGGGCCGTTAACAGAACATGAAGTCATTATCTTTGATCTCAAATGTGAAAGCGAAGATGCGTTCTGGCGCGCATTTGATCAGTTTAGGCCTGACATTGCCGGTTTGACTGCCTTAACCTGCGAAGCCAATACCGCCGTAGGTATTGCCGGTAAAATCAAGCAAAGATGCAACGCCACCGTCGTTATCGGCGGCAATCACGCCACTTATTCTCCCGATTATTTTAACCGTGACGAATTTGATTACATCGTCATGGGCTTAGGTAAAAAAAGTTTTGCGGATTTGGTCGATCGTCTGGCAGCAGGCGAAAAGGGTGAAGGAATCGCCGGAGTTGCGCAAACCTCGCCGGGGAAAACATTATCCTATAAATCCAGAAAATACAGCGAAGTCGATTTGATAGACGCCGTTGCTCCCAGGTACGATCTGGTTGCCAAATATCGAAGTCAATATTTTCTCGAACAGCTGGGATTGGCGATAGGATTTGTCATCACCGCATACGGTTGCACACACAAATGCTCTTTTTGCACCATACCGGGAATAACCGGGGGGAAATATCTGACACATTCCACTGATTCGGTAATTCGGGATATTCAGACGCTTGGCGATATTCCCTTTATCCGCATGGTCGATGCCAATACTTTTGGTAATCTTGCTCTGGCCATGGAATTGTGTGATAAAATTCGGCAAGCTGGTATTAAAAAGAAGTTTTTTGCCGATGTTCGTGCTGATACTATAGTGAAGCATCCGGAACTTCTAAAGAACTGGAAAGAAGCAGGCCTTTATGCTGTTGTCGTTGGATTTGAAGATTTTCAGGACGCGCGTCTTGCCGCCTATGATAAAAAGTATCAAGGCCATGTCATTACGAAAGCAATTGAAATCCTGCATAATTTGGGCATTGTCATCGTCGGCGATTTTATCGCTACTCCTGAATATGACGAAAGTGATTTTGCAAAACTGGAGGGATTCATAACCGCCAATAAAATTGAAATCCCGGTCATATCTGTCCTGACACCAATTCCGGGAACACCTCTTTACAAAACAAAGGAAAAAGATATAATCATCCACGATCTGGATTATTACACTTTTACCAACGCAGTCACAAAAACGAAAATGCCTGCGGCTTTATTTTATGACACTTATGCCAGTTTGATAAAAAGGCTGCACGAAAAACCGCACAAACCAGGTTAAAACAAGGAGACTCATGGAAGTTTATATCAACGATATCGCAGCTTTTCTGCCAAACGAACCGGTTAGCAACGACGAAATTGAACAGGTCTTGGGAAAGATTCACAATATTCCCTCCCGGATAAAGAACAGAATTCTGAAAAATAATGGTATAGAAAAACGTCACTACGCGATAGACCGCAAAACCGGCAATTTCAACTACACCAATACCCAAATGACTGCCGAAGCCGTTAAGCTTTTAAAGCCGTATGATAATTTCTCAATTAATGAGATTCAATGCCTGTGCTGTGGCACCTCCACGGCAGATCTTATCCTGCCCGGCCACGGCCTGATGGTTCATGGGGAATTGAGCATACCGCCCTGCGAAGTCATTACCACAACAGGTATTTGCCTTTCCGGAATCACATCACTTAAGGCTGCTTACGCCAATGTGGCGTTGCAACTGAGCGATAACGCTGTAGCCACAGGCTCGGAACTGGCGTCATCACTGATCCGGTCAAATTTCTTTGAACATCTGAAAGGCGACCCGGATTTCAAAAACCATCCCATCCTTAATTTTGAATCTGACTTTTTGCGCTGGATGCTCTCTGATGGCGCAGGTGCTGTCTTCATGTCCGGAAAGAAAAATAGCGGGAAGAAATCTTTACGCGTTGACTGGATTGAACATGTCTCCTATGCTGGAGAACTGGAAGTCTGCATGTTTGCCGGTGCAATCAAAAATGAAGACGGAACAGTCAAAGGCTGGCGGCAACTCGATTCCATGGAGGAAGCTTTGGCCGACAACTATTTCGCTCTGAAGCAGGATACCGGAATTCTGAATGAAGAAATTGTCAAAGTCAGTGTCAATCGGGCTTTGGCACGCGCGATTGAAAGAAAGAATATTCAGGCTCAAGAATTTGATTGGTTTTTGCCTCACTACTCGTCGGAGTTTTTCCGGGATAAAATGTATGACGCAATGGTAGGTATCGGTTTCCACATTCCTTACGAAAAATGGTTTACCAACTTGACTTATAAAGGCAATACCGGCTCTGCCTCAATTTATGTGATGTTGGAAGAGATTTTCCACTCGGATAAATTAAAGGAAGGGGACAAGCTTCTTTGCTACGTTCCCGAGAGCGGCAGGTTTTCAGTTGCCTATATGCAACTGACAGTTATTTGATTACGGTAAGCAGACAGCGTTTGCAGGTGAAATCTTTTTAATCGAGCGTTCCAGAATAGGGATTAATTTCAATATTATCAAAACATTTCGGGCAGAAAACCTTTGTATTGATATGACCGCAACCGTATCCCCACAAATCAAATTTCCGGCAATCAATGCAAAGATAAATACCGCAGCCGTCACAAAGGATGACCGCCTGTTTATTTTTGCAATTCTGACATAATTCTTCGGTATCCGTAATAATCACTTGATCGCCTCTGAATTAATGAGACTATGCCACAATAATGATTTGTCATTGAGGCATCCCCCGAATAACCTGAAGGTCACATATGTCGTGGTATTATATCACGCATCTACGTGGCAGAAGGCACCAAAAATTCCCTTCAAAGCATCTGCATCCGAGACAAGATGGCGGCCAACAACTATAGGGCACCCCCGTATTTAATACGAGGGTGCCCTAAATTACCCACCAATTCTGCCAGTTCATTAAAACCCTAGCGAATAAATCTGTATCTTAGTGAATAAAGAGTCGTGAGACGACGCCGATCACGACAAAAATAATGATTGCTGCGATTATTATGGTAACCGTGTACCCCATGGATTTTTCTTTTGGAGATTTCATGAGAACAGGTAACCCTATATAAAGGAGATATAAACCATACAACCCCAAAATACCAAGGACCCCAAGGGTAGGGATGAGCATAAAAATACCGACCAACCAACCAGGTGTATAAGAATACGTTGCCAGCTTGAAGGCCTGATCGATATTTTTCTCACCTGAAAAAGTAGGGGCAAGGGCATCGATAATTAAGGCGAGAACATATACACCACCAAGGGTGAGAATATACTGAACGACCGCCTGCAAAACACCTTGTGTTACCGGTATTCTGTATGATCCTCCACCCGGCAGGCTTATGCCTACAAGGGACAGGCCGATAAAAGAGGCAACCGGTCCGATAGCTGCCAATATAATAATATAGTTCTTGTCACTACTGTCCCAACGTTTTAGTTAGACGATGATGTAACTTATATAAAACAATGAGAATAATCAATAAAAAGTTATTTATCGATTTGAAATATTTTTCTTCAGAATGGCATACTCTCGCATTAAATTGCGAGGAGATGG
>JANXZU010000077.1 GCA_025355345.1 Syntrophaceae bacterium | reverse complement strand
TAGTATTATACTGGAATTGAATTTATTGAGCTATAGATTGGAGCAGTCAAGAAAAACTAATATGGCTGGTACTGAAACAAATATTATTAAACGGGAAAAATAATTGTCGCTGATAGGGAAAAGTAATTGACGTTAATCAGATGTTGTTATGGCAGATCCTTTGAGTCAGGACATAGGCATTAGAGCATAGCTTTAGGGAATAGCTTAGAGCGTAGATTTGTTGGCATAGCATTAGTTGGCGTAGCCTTTGAAGAGTCGAATAGGGATTTGTCTGCGCCTCACTTCGTTCGGCGCTTCGCTTTTGAAAGCTTGGTAAAGGTTTAGTTAGGTTAGGAATTAAGATTAGAAAGGAGAGCTTAACTACTCTTTAACTTATCGGATTTATTAGATTTTAGTAGTTGAGTATTAAATTGTTTTGTAATGTATTTTTTCATCTTTTTTAGTAGCAGCTTTTTTGTTTTAATATATAGTTCATGGTCAGTGTCGATATCTAACCAAGCAAAAGCCTTAACGAGATAATTTTCATCCTTTATTAAAAGGCGATAAATAGGAACTGAAATATTCTTATTTACATCTAAAAAGACATCCGCATATGAAAACATCTTATTAATTGAATCAACAAATTGAGTGTTCATAACAATGGTAGTGGCAAACTCTCTTAATGACTCATAACAAAGATAATCAATAACATCACCCTCAAATTTTGCTTCCTTTTTTGATTTATAGGCTCTTTGAAGGGTGCCACGAGATATATTTACCTTACGAACAGTAAGTTTCTCCCATAAGCTAAAACTGGCTATCTTTAACATATCTTCTTTTTCTCTTTTTTCGAAATCTTTATAATTTTCTCTCATGAAACGCCTTATAAGGACATTATTGTGTCATGTCAAGGAATTTAATGACTCACATTAAATATATTCTGTTGCACAATAGAGAACAAAAAGCTTGACATCGAGAACAGACAAGTATATTAAAAATTCTAAATACGAACGGAAAGGAGACAAAAATGGCCCACGAAGAGACAGTTATGGAGTTTATGAACCAGTTAGTTATCGCCTGCAAGCATGTGATCGGCGATCTTATGGCTCACAAGGAAATTTGTATAGCGGTAACGGCAACAGTTAACCACAAGGAAGTATGTTCACAGTCGAAGGGAGTAATTAGAGGTTCGTCATAATTTAAAGGGGCAGCCGTTACGGGCTGCCCGGTTGTTGGAAGGCATTTACCAGATGCCGACCAACGACAAGGCGTGAAATGGAGTCACAACCTTGCTGCTAAAAAGTATAGTATATTCAATCACTTGTCAAGTTTCCCCAAATCTGCGGAGAATTGCACACCATTTATATAATATCCTCTATTTAGTTAAACTTTTTCGTTTTTGCCTTCAGTTTTTGTCAGTCACCAAGGAAATCAAATCAATTTCGGCGCCTGCTGCAAGCTTACCAAAGATTGCGAGCCAATTTGATCTCAATATTCAAACCGAAAAATTGTCTGGTTTGTTTTCAACGGCATCACAGATTGAAGTTCTCAGTCATTCAATCAGCATAATCATTCCTTCGAGAGATGTTGACGGTAATGAATTTGATCCTAGTGAGATGAAGGCATTTCTGTATGCACTATTTTCGCAGTTATATGGCGGTTGTTCAGCATACTGTGGTCTCGGCAGTTGGATTAACGATAAGGGAAAACTAATCACTGAAGAAATTGTTGACCTCAGATCATCCGCGTCGAATCCTAGATTCAGCGAAAGCCTCAACACAGTTGGTCCCGCAATTTTGTATCTTAAAAGTAAATATAACCAAGGCAAAATCTCAGTAGCCATTGATGGGCAGATGCTTTTGATATGACAACTAGGAGGAATTTTATGGCACACGAAAATACTATTTATGAGTTGATGAAGGAACTGGTTATCGCTGACAAACACATAATCGGCGATCTTATGGCTCACAGAAGTCTTTGGACGAAAGGTGTATCCGCAGTTAACAACAGCTACAAAGCTCTTAACCTTTTAGTAGACAGCGGGAAGTTGGTTAAGGGCGAAGGATATTTTAAGCTTCCCGATTGTAAGTCCGAATACAAAGAACATTCTCAGTTATTAACCAAAGCGCTCGCCGAGATAATCAAACTTAACTGCCAAATTAAAATTGCCAGAGAACATACAATTTTGGAAAAAGCTCTCAGGCCCGATTCTCTCATATTCCTAAGAAGAGGAAGCGAGGGACTCTGTTTTGTCCTGGAAGTTTGTAACAACGAAACATCTACTTATCTAGAATCCAAAATTCATACATGGCGGTTATGGCCAGAGGCGAAAGATTATCTTTCCAGATTATTTAACAACAAGATTTTGCATTACGACATCGTAGTATCGGGTGAAGAAATTCCCGATGGAGCGTTTGAATTCAATTCCTATTTAGAGGAGGTGAAAAAATGAAAATAGCTTTGTGTCTATGTCTTTTGTTTGTCGGCTGCACTGTCTATCATTACCCGCCGACTACTGTCACAATCAGGGATTCTTACAACACTTACGCACCTGTCTATGCTCCTACTTCCGCACCCACATATGCCCAAGTTTATACAAAAGGCGCTAAAGCGCAGCCTGCTTATGCACCACAGAAAAAAGTTAAAAAAGCGAAGAAGGTGAAGGCATACGAAGGAGGTCAATGGAGATGAAAACTATAATAATCTGTCTGCTTAGCATTCTTGTTTTTTCCGGTTACATGGCTCTGACGACAAATAATGTGACCAAAACTAATTTACCTTTAGCTTCGCCGGAACCAGTTAATGTCCCAATACCAGCAACTGTGAATGACCCTATGAATAGCCTTAATGAAGCTAGGGCACAGTTGTTGGAAGCTAGCAAGATACTGGAGCAAATAAAACAGATAAAACCTGAACCGTATAACGATGAAATAGACGAAGAAGATTTTGATGAAGATGAAGAACTAAAACAAGAACCACTCTCATACGATTTTTCAAATTATTCCATAGAAGAAGAAATAGCCCATATTTTCGGAGAAGAAAGAATTCTTGCCTTAGCCATTGCTAAAGCAGAGTCCGGCCTTAATCCAGAAGCCATAAACAGAAACAAGGATGGCTCAAAGGATATAGGGATTTTTCAGATTAACGATTGTCATGGTTGGAGTGAGAAGGAACGCTTAGATTGGCGGAAGAATATAAGCATGGCGAAGGAATTACGAGACAGGCGCGGTTGGGGTGAATGGGTTGTTTATAACAACGGAACATACCGGAACTTTTTGTAAGGAGGAAATATGAATTGGTTAATGATTAATTGGTACATCGTCGTTGCGATTGTGTCAGCCCTTTTGTTGGGCTGGGGTATCGGTGTCTGGTACGGAACATCCAAGGGATATGCCGCCGCTATGGATGTGATCAGGCAACGCGAAGCGCAAATGAAGTGGTCCGATTACTTTAAACAGATTAACAAAGAAGTTCATGAACTAAATAAGGAGATGAAAAATGAAAAAGCCGAAAACCGAATTGATTAATCCTGTGCAGGATTTGATTAGCGGCAATATGCCTGGCTTGCCACAGATTATTTCCAATGCCATGCCGGTTGAATTGCCACAATTAAATTTTAACCAAAGTACAATCGGTCTTTTTTTCGGGAATATCAAAATTGGACAGCTGGTAAAAGCTAAAAAAGGTGAAGCGGAGTTAGCCAGATACTCTCGTGAGCAAGTTGAGGATAAGTTGGCCGTCGTTGATAAATTATTAACTTTCAGCGCCGGAGTTGCTGACACTCTCCATGAGTTCGAACATCGGAAAACTATGCGGATGCTTGAAGCTCAAGAGAGGCAGTCGATAGTTCAGATAAGGCAGTTAGAGATTCAGGAAAAGCAGGCAGACATCTATATTAAGACTGCCCAAGCCCAGCAGGTAGGATTCGAAGCTAAACTCTCTGAACTGGATTACAAAGTTCGCTCAAAACATTACAAAGATGAATTCGGGGAGGAGTGATTATGGACTTACCCAGACTAAAAATCGGAATAGATATAGAAACAATGATTCCTGTCTATATTGATGACAGATACCTTCACATGCTACTTATGGGAAAGAGCGGAGCCGGAAAGAGCACCTCTATCTCCAATTGGTGGCAGCAAGACCATTACTATAAAAACGCGAAGGTGTTAGTCGATCCCTCAGGCTTTCTCGCGCGTGATTGTCATTCTATTAGCGGAGGAAAATACTGTTCACAAGATTATCCCATTTCGATTAACCCGATGAAAGCGCCATACACGGACAGCCAGATTTCGGACATGATTGCCGAAGCGATCAATCAAGTCGTAACCATTACCACGCCCAACCAATCGTTCACGGTTAAGATGAGGGGTATCCTCGATCAAGCGATTAAGTGGTGTCTTAACCATAACCGCAAAAACCTCTTAAGTGTCCTGGATTATGTCATTAACCAGCAAGGAGACAAAGAAACCAGAGACGGCATCATATCACGCCTCACTTTCCTTCTGAACGACAAAAGAATGGAAAAACTTCTCTGTGGTAATGACTCTATAGAATGGGGAGAGTTAATCGCCAAAAAGCAAACTTTTATTTTAGATACCTATGGAATGAGCAAAGAAAAAATGGTGTTCGCCGGAAGTTTGGTTACGCATGGCATTAACTCATATTTCAGATACTCGCGCCCTAAAGAATACAAACCGGTTTCGCTTTACATTGATGAGTGTCACAACTTCGTAAATCCTTCGCTGTTCGATATTTTAAAAGAAGGCAGAAAGTACAAACTTTCATGTGTTCTCGCTACACAGGATTTCGCTGTCATAGAAGAACGGATGGCTAGAGTTATGTTGAATGTCGGCAATATAGTTTCCTATCGTTTAGGACACAGGGAAGCCGCTTTTGTGGCTAGAGAACTCGACATTCCCAATCAAGATATACAGTTCATTGAAAAGTAGCATGTCGTTTATCTGACACCGAAAAACAAAGGCATGGCTAAGGCCCAGAGGCCGCCATTTTTTATACCGAGAGAACCACCAATAGCGGTAGAACCCCAACGCAAAGCTATTAAGCCGTCGTGGTTTACAATAGACGCGTCGGAGTCCTACCAAGCAGCCACCACGACAATATGATGGCTGAAAGGTGTTTGCTAGTAGCCCCTTTGAAGATCGGGGTGAAAACCCTTTGGTAATAATCTTACCAATAGGTGGATGCTGAAAAGGACTTTCGTAAGGCAAACACTGGCGGCGTGTTGCTGACGAAAGAGTGGCACGCAACCTTAAAGGACAATGAACGCTCCCGCCCTCGCAAGAGGGCTGGGGGCGACCTCAGAGGAATCATGGAATTTTTAACAGCCGAAGAAGTTTCCAAAATACTAAGGGTCTCAGTTTGGTTTGTTTATCAGAACAGAAAACTCCTCGGCGGAATTAAAATCGGAAAGGTTGTCCGTTTCGATAAAGAAATATTCGAATCCAAAATAAAGGAGGTGATTGAAAATGACTTGTTATCGTCATCGGGACAAGTGGAGATACGATTTCTTGAAGAACAAAGTTCGATATCAGGAAAGCGGATTTCTCACAAAGCAAGAAGCAAAAGCGGCAGAAGCGGAAACCCGAAAAAATCTAAAACAGATGAATTCGGACTTTATCGCCTTATGCGCGAGCCGCCTGAAAGACCTTAAGGGAAAGAGGACAAGACAATATTTTACAGAGAATAAATCGCTCATTGAAAAATTAATAGTGCGGTGGAGGAACAAAAAGAAAATTACCCGTGAAGATGTCGAGGAATATATTTCGCAGCTGGCTTTGCAGTCAAACAGTTTGGCCAACGGAACACTGAGAAAGATTAAAGCCCTATTTTCTCACGGAGTAGAAAGAGACATCTGCACAAATCCGGCAGAGAAAATACGGTTTTATCCAGTGAAGAGAGAGAAGAAATATATTCCGCCAAAAGCTGATGTTGATAAAGTTTTATCTGTGGCAACTCCCCGTCAAAGAAATTATCTTTTAGCGATTATTAACTCATTAGCCAGAGTAAATGAAATCAATAATCTCAAATGGACGGATGATTTTGAGAATTACATAATCTTGCGGACACGCAAAGCAAAAAACTCCGATATCACGGAGCGAAAGATTCCAAAAAATAAAACGCTAAAAGAAGTAATTGAATCTACGCCGAAAATCGGCGAATATATTTTTTGCTACAAAACAACTGGTAAGAAGTACGGATACCGGAGCAAATTAATGGGTTGCCTTTGTCGAAAAGCCAAAGTTAAGAAATTTACTTTTCATAACTTGCGACATTATGGAGCCAGTAAACTGGCGGAAGCGGGAGTATCAATTACCGATATTCAATATCTTCTAGGGCATCAAAGGGCCACAACTACTGATATTTACTTGCAATCCATTTCTCCAAATTTAAGAACGGCAATGGAAAATATAGATATCAACTCACCCACTTAATCCACCCACAACTATTTAGGGAGTCTCTGAAAGGCTTGATAACTGGTGCCCCTGGCGTGAGTCGAACACGCGGCCCACAGATTAGGAATCTGTCGCTCTATCCATCTGAGCTACAGGGGCATTTATGACCTATTTGATTCGTATATAGAAATAACATGCTTTGATGAGTGAGTCAACCATCTAACCTGAGAATGCCTTTAAGTGAGTTTCAAGCAATCGCTCTTTATCAAAATTAACCAATTTTAGGTTAATTGGTTTTGTCCCCGCAAAAGCGCATTTCGGTACAAGGCCAATTAATTCCGACTCTAATATTTCCACGCCACGATCTGCTGCCAGCGTCTCTACTTGATCATAAATGGCTTTGAGTGGAGTTTCCTTACAATTGGTCAGATTAATTGAGACTTGCGCGATGCCGCGGCTCTTCAAAATAACACCTATGGCCCGCACATGCTTAAGCCCTCCGCTTTTCTCCCTTATTTGTGAAGCAATTTTTTGAACAAGCCTCAAATCGTCACAATTTAGATTAATATTATAAGCAACCAATAGTTCTCGCGCGCCCACAGCCGTGGCGCCCGCACGTGGATTAAATTTTGGTTTGCCCACGTCGGGAGCATCTGCCAAATTGGCCATTTTAGCCGACAGCGCTTCATATCCGCCATGTCTAACATTCGCCAGTTCGCCGCGCTCAGGAATTAACGCCGCTTGACCATAAAAATAAACGGGAACACCGTAGAGCTCATTGAGTTTGCGCCCGAAAGTGTGCGCCAAATCGACGGCGTCTTTCATCCTGGTTTTACCCAAAGGAATAAACGGCACGACATCAACTGCACCTAATCGCGGGTGAACACCTGTCTGTTTGCGCATATCAATCAGCTCCAGTGCTTTGCCTGAAGCTGCCAGCGCGGCATCGAGTACATCAGCCGGCTCTCCCAAAAATGTAAAGACGCTCCGGTTATGGTCAATATCATTGCTGTAATCAACCAGCCGCACACCGGGAAAAGATTCAAATACCTTCGCGATGGCGTTAAGCTTCTTTGAATTACCACCTTCACTAAAGTTGGGAACACATTCAATGATTTTCATTTTTACACCTGATCACTGGGATGAACCCCGCAGCAAGCTGAGGGATTGTTCAACTTACCAATTACGCTGCGTCGCAGATGACCGCTAGGTTACTCCGCTTACGTAATTGGAGTTTCACAATAGATTCTAACCACCGGTAAAAACATTACAAATCAGTTACTCTAAAAGGGCAGCAACAAACGTCTGACTTTCAAAAACGCGTAAATCATTCAATCCCTCGCCGACTCCTATATAGCGCACAGGCAGGGCAAGCTCACTGGCGATTCTTATTACTACTCCACCTTTAGCCGTTCCATCAAGCTTAGTCAAGACAATACCGGATGCGCCTATTTCTTCTTTAAAGATCTTTGCCTGAATAACTGCATTCTGACCGGTTGTGGCATCCAAAACCAGCAATATTTCGTGAGGTGCCCCCAAAAGTTCCTTGCTAATAACTCTCTTTATCTTCTTGAGCTCCTCCATTAAGTTAACTCTCGTGTGCAATCTGCCGGCAGTATCAACTATAATAACTCCCCGATAGCCGGCTTTAACTCTCATTAGAGCATCAAACACAACAGCCGCGGGATCAGCATTTATCTTTTGCTTGATTACAGGCGACTGAACACGACTGCCCCATACTTCCAGCTGTTCTATGGCCGCCGCCCGAAAAGTATCAGCCGCTACGAGCATAACCTCATGACCAGCATTTCGGAGTAAATTGGCCAGTTTGCCGATGGTTGTCGTCTTGCCGCTACCGTTTACTCCAATTGCCATGATTACAAAGGGCTGTCCTTCAGGAATAGTGAGAGGATTAGCTATTTGCCCCAATATGGCAATCATTCGCTCCCGCAAAATATTTTTGATCTGCGTGGCATTGGCGAGCTCATTACGGCTAATTCTTTCCTTAACATCGTTTATCAAATCGGAAGTAAATTGTGGCCCCATATCCGCTGTAATCAGCAGCTCTTCGAGCTTGCCAAAAAGTTCCCTGTCTAAAACCTTTTTACCAAAAACAAGATTGTCCAGATTTTTTGTCAGAGCAGCACGAGTTTTAGTAAGCCCTGTCTTCAATTTTTCAACAAAACTGTCACTAACCATAAAAATACCTTTCAGAAATTATTATATTTATAACGATTTCTTTTGCAGAAGTAAAGGGATGGATAATACCAAGTAAGGTTTCAAAAATTAATATTTTTTGAAAGCAACTTGCTATTAATTAAGATTGACTGAAACTAAGGAAGATATGCCCTGTTTTTGCATGGTTACTCCAAATAGAGTATCGGCAACTTCCATGGTGCTCTTATTGTGCGTAATCATGACAACCTGGGATTTACTGGCAACGTCTTTAATCAGCCGATTGAAGAGATTTGTGTTGGCATCATCAAGTGCGGCATCAACTTCATCGAGGATCAGGAAAGGAGAAGGACGATACATCAAGATGGCAAATATGAGCGCGATAGCCGCCAGTGATTTTTCTCCACCGGAGAGCAAACTGACACTTTGCGCTCTTTTACCTGGAATTTGAATATCAATATCCACGCCGGTTTCGAGCAGATCATTTTCATCGGTAAGCAGCAGATCCCCTCTGCCACCCGGAAAAACATGAGCGAACACTTCCTTAAAACACGCGTTAACCGCGGCAAAGGTTTCAGCAAATCTAGTGCGGGAAATCTTATTAATTCGTGTGATTGTTCTTTGCAAAGATGCAAGCGATGCATTCAAATCGTTAAGCTGCTCAGTTAAGAATTGATGACGTTTGTCCAGCTCTTCATATTCATTGAGGGCAAGTAAATTCACCTCTCCAAAATTATCGATCGCCTGCTTATCTTTCGCCTGCAGAGCGCTTAATTCCTCCAGTTTTTCATCATCTATTTTGGAAAAACCAGAAACGAGGCTGTCGAGATCGACATTGTGCTTGTCCGCTACTGCTCTTTTCAGGTTATCACTATTTAAGGCTGATTCCCGGCATTGAATTTCTAACTCATTAGCTTGATGCCGCAATTCATCAAGTTTCTTTTTTATATCCCTTATTTCATTTTCTTTTACCTTCAATAGCCCGTCTTCCTGGCTTTGCTTGGCTTTCATCTCGGTTAAAACTGTCTCGCATCTGGCAAACTCCTGATAGAGCTGCTGCAATGCGGTTTGCTCTGATTCGATAGTCTGAGCCAAATCAGTAAGCTGCTTTTCGCAAGCAGCAATTTCTTCACGTTTCACCTGTACTTCATTTTCTATAAGGCTGGTATCATTTTGCAGACGTGAAATTGTTCGCAGGTCAGCTTCTTTTTTTTCCTCCAGAGAAGCGAGAAGAACTTTTTTGCTTGTTAATTGCCTTTCCTGCTCATCGATTGAATTTCTCGATTGGTCCCTTTGAGTGTTAAGTACAGAAATAGCCGCGTTGAATACTTTCTCATCTTCATCTTTTTGAGAGACTTCGATTAGGATTTTACCCAATCTTTCCTGGGCTTCTGCCTCTTCAGTCTTTATATTTTGCCTGTTAAAATCAAGAACTGTTATTCTTTGTTTTAATCTGCCCGCTTCATCTTCAAAACGCTCCAGATCTTTTTTCCTGCCGTTAATATCAATTTCCAATTTATGACTTCTGTTCTTTACCTGGCTTAGCTCTTCATCCCAGCCGGAAATCGCCGAAATAAGTTTTTTCTTTTGGCCTTGCTGATCTTCCAATTCTTTAGCCAAAACAGATACCTCGGCTTCAAGCTCTACAATCTCCCTCTTAGTGGCAAGCAAACTCTTTTCTACTGCCGATCCACTTCCTCCTGTCAATACCCCATGCGGACTGATGATATCGCCTTCCCGTGTAACAAAAGTGCCACGGAAACCGTTTTTCTTCCACAACGAAATGCCGGTTTCAATTGTCGGAGTTAACAAAACATCACCTAAAAGACAATCGGCGATTTGCCTAAAATCTTCCTTGACCACTACCTTATGCAGTAATGGTTCCGCGCCCTGCAGATGTTCGGCACTGTATGTTTCTGCATAATTTCCGCGCAATTCAAAAGACACAAAGCTGCCTCTGCCCAGTTGGTAATTCTTTAAATAATCAATTGCGCGCACGCCTTCTTCCTGATTTTTGACCACAACATATTGCAGCTTATCACCCAAAACCGCTTCCACTGCAGCCTCATACTCGCGGGGCACAGTGATATGGTCAGCCACAATCCCGTAAAATTTGTCGGGATTATCCTGCGTTTCAATTACCTTCTTAACGCCTTCGTTAGACCATTTATAAGCTTCTTGAAATTCTGCAAGCGATTGCAGACGGGTTGATTTACTGCCGGACTCTTCCTTGATTTGTGCAATTCTTTCTTCGATCAACTGCAAGTCTGTTTTGGCTTGCTCAAATTCATAGGAAATTGCTTCCTTCTTCTCAATGAGCTCTTCTAATTCTTCTTCCTCCGATGCAAGTACCTCATTTAATGCCTGCAATTTAGAAATTAGTTCAGTAAGTCTGTTTTTGTCTTCTTCTATTTCGCTATTTTCTCTTTCCTCACGTTTCTTTAAATCCTCAATACTTTTGGACAGACTGGAAATCATGTTGCCAAGCTTGGCTTTTTCAGTCATAATGTCCATGTAATGGATTTTCTTTTCTTCCAATTGTCCGTTTATTTCTTTGTCGGCAATAAGCAGCGCCTGAACCTTTTGCTGACCTTCTTCCAGTTCTTCTTTTAGTTCGGAAGTTTTGCTGTAGGCTTTAGTGGCATTTGTTTGCAAGTTTTCAACTTCAATAATTAAATCCGATTTTTTCTCCTGTATTGAATCAATTTCAGCGAGATCCTTCTGTTTCCGATCGGATAACTCGGTCATTAGGCGACTGGAAAATTCAATGTTATTTTCTTTAATATTAATGGAATTTTTAACTTCATAGAGAGCTTGATTGCTTTTGCTGATGAGTTCATCATTCTCCATGAGCTTCGCTTTCATCTCTTCTTGCGCCGATTCTTTAGACTCTAAATTGGCCTGCACACTATTATCACGCTCTTGCATTTCAGAGCGCTTTGCCTGCAGCAATAAACCTTTTTCCGTAAGATCAGTATAGCCTTGCAGAGCAAGATTCAATTCAGTTTCTCTCATGCGCTGCTTTATTTCCTTGTACTGTTCGGCACGCTTAGCTTGTCTGGAAATGGCATTAAGCTGCGATTTTACTTCCTTGTTGATATCATTAAGACGTAAAATATTCTGTTTGGTTGCTTCCATCTTACGGACAGCGGCTTCCTTGCGGCTCTTATATTTGGAAACACCGGCGGCATCTTCAATAAATAATCGGCGATCTTCGGGCTTGGCTTCGACAAGATTAGCTACTGATCCCTGCTCAACTAATGAGTACGTCCGGGCACCGATGCCTGTACCCATAAAAAATTCTTTAACATCCAGAAGGCGGCAGGGAACGCGATTTATATAATATTCGCTATCACCATCACGGACAACTTTACGGGATAAGGACACTTCCGTAAGTTCCGCATAATTGCCGGGGAAACTTTTATCATTTGCTTCCAACGTCATGGTGACATCGGCCATACCTACTGCGGCTGCGTCCTGGCTGCCGTTAAAAACAACGTCATCCATCTTCTTGCCACGCAGAGCCTTAACCCGTTGTTCACCCATTACCCAACGTATGGCATCCACAACATTGGATTTACCGCAACCGTTCGGTCCGACAATAGCCGTAACTCCTTCAGAAAAATCAAGGACGACCTTATCGCGAAACGATTTAAAACCGGATATTTCTAATCTCTTTAATTTCATGAATATTATCAAGGCCTACGATTAAATTTGAAGAATCTTAACAAAAGAACTTTTCTTTGTAAAGTAGAAATACAACAAAATGTGCTTACTAAAACACAATACCACAATATATAGTGATTTGATATTTTTTTACTTTTTTCTCTGAGATTCCTGTTCCGGGGCAATTTTATAGATAATACCAAGTAAGCTTTCAAACATTCATATTTTAATGTTTGAAAGCAACTTGGTATTATGCCCGGTAAATCAACCTTTAATGAGACTCGCTGACAACGAACGAAGTGAAGCTCGAAGCGCTAGTCGAATTATCCTGTGTGCATAGTTAAACAGGGCTAATGTTTTGATAGCAAATTGGTACAACTATCTGCCTGATAGTGTCTATTTCAGACAAAAACAAGTCAAAAATCATGGCCGAATCAAGACTTAAAGCTATTCATTGTTTGGGGAAGTTCATCGCATATAGCAGCTCACAATGCAAATAGAATGTTTATTTGCCAGTACGAACCTGCTCTATTTCAGGAAGTTGTTAATCAAGGGTATTCAACCCTCCGCTGTGCGGGATAAGTGAGACTAACAAATTTCAGTACACTGCGTTTCTGAAATTCGAGTCCCTAATACCACTCGCTTCGCTTCGGGGATAAGTGAGACTAACAAATTTCAGTACACTGCGTTTCTGAAATTCGAGTCTCACTAAAAAACACCTTCCAATTCAGTTCCACATTTCATGCATTTATTTCCATTTAGATTGGAACTTACGACACTAAAGCCATGGCGTTCAATTAGGCTGCTACGGCAATTTGAACAATAAGTGCTCTCGCCTTCATCACCGGGAACATTACCGCTGTAAACGTATTTCAGGCCGTGTCGCTTCCCCATTTCCACGGCTCGATGCAGCAAGGCAAGCGGTGTTGCCGGAACGTCCAGCATCTTGAACTGAGGATGAAAGCGGCTGATATGCCAGGGAGTTTCTTTTCCTAAACCGGCGATAAATGCGGCGATATCTTCAAGTTCCCGGTCAGTGTCATTTAAACCGGGGATAAGCAAAGTGGTTATCTCCAGCCAGATTCCCAACTGTTTTATCTTTTTAAGGGTTTCCAGAACCGGCGCAAGCCTTGCCCCGCAATATTTGCGGTAAAAATCGTCCCGAAAAGATTTTAAATCGACATTAGCAGCAGTTATAAAAGGTGCAATAACATCAGCTGCTTCTGTTGTTATATAACCATTCGTAACTATTACATTTTTCATGCCTTCTTTAAAGGCCAGCGCTGCCGTTTCATAAGCTAATTCAAAATAAACCGTAGGTTCAGTATAGGTGTACGCTATCGTTTTTGATCCGCTTTTTTTTGCCCGCGCCACTATCTCAGCACATGGAATATCCGCACCCATAATCATGAGAGTGGAACGCGGCATTTGCGAAATTTCATGATTCTGACAAAATTTACAGCTTAAATTACAGCCAACTGCGGCAATAGAATAAGAAGTTGAAGCGGGATATACATGAAAAAATGGCTTTTTTTCTATCGGATCGATATGTTCCGCAATCAGCGTTCCATAAACTAGTGAGTATAAAACGCCATCTCTGTTCTCACGCACGCCGCAGACACCACGCCTGTCGGGCTTGATTGTGCATTGATGCGCGCATAAATTGCAATGCACGATCTGTTTCGCGAGCTTCTCGTAGAGCATTCCCTCCTTAATCATTTTTGGCCTCTTTCAAGATTCCCCGAATAGCCTCGGGAGCTATCCTGTGAGATTCTGCTTTGAGCTCGTATGATTCTATGGCGGGATTTTGTACCGTCCGGTAAGTGTATTTTACCGGAAACATAAAACCGGCAAAAGCACCGAATGGATTTTTCCGAAATGGGAATAGTTCATCGAGTTTGCTAAAATAGTCATAAACAACAGAGGGGAAATAGATGACACTACCCCACGAAACACAAGGAGAACTGATAACTCCTGCCACCATTGATTTGATTTCGTCATGTCCGAAAAAACGGATATCGGATGAATAAGGAAAACCAAAAAGTTCCTTTAGACCTTGCTGTGACCCGGCAAGAGAATAATTATTCAAGAAACCTATAAAAACCCGGTCTCGGCAGACTCGAATAGCTTCAGCTAACACTTTTTGAGGATTACAGCAAAATCCCATAGAAGTTATCAAGGTTACAATATCAAACTCGTTGTCGGAAAATGGGAGGTCGAATGCTTTACCTAAAATTAATTCCGTACTATCGCCTAGTTTGTTCCGAGCAATTTTAAGCATTTCGGCCGAAGAATCAATACCTGTGACCGTACAACCTTTTTCGCGGAAGAGCTTCAAATAATTACCCGTGCCACAATCAACGCCTAGGATTCTTTCACCGGCATGCGGAGCTGCTAAATCTAAAATTAGCTCTTTTTGCCTGGCAAAAATATAGCGGCCAAGTACTGTTTCTAATCTCTGATCCGATAATATGGGTGCTTTTTGAACAATAACCATTTCCCAGCTTTCTTGGTGCTGATCGGAAATTATACCTTATTTTTTTTAAAAATATCTTCTTGATTAATGTTTTCATGCCATTTCACTTTTAAAGAAAGCGAAGTGGTATCAACCGCCAATTTCAGACATATCCCTATGGCATTTCTTAAGATGTCGATCAGAGCAATCCAGATCATGATTTTTGGGCTTTAATAATATTGCCTCCTGAATAAGTCTTTCCAATTCGGCATCACTGCACTTCTCAGACAGTGCCTTTTTCAGATCAATTTCTTCATCTTTTAGTAAACATGCACGTAATTTGCCATCGGCAGTCAACCGTAAGCGATTACAGGTTGAACAAAAGTGGCTGCTTACCGGATTAATAAAGCCAAGTTCTCCGCGCCCTTCTTTAATCCTGAAGATTGTCGCAGGACCGGCTGATTTGCTATTTTTAACCTTTATTTGCTCCAATTCGTATTTGCTGCTGATCTTCTGTATTAATTGAGTCATGGATAGATAATCATCTCTATTATCAATACTTGCCTGCCCCATAGGCATCAATTCAATAAAGCGCACTTGAAATGGCTTGTCCAAGGCTAATTTTACGAAGGCAAGCACTTCGTCATCATTAAACCCCTTGATGGCAACTGCGTTAATTTTTATCGGAGAAAACCCTATTTCTTCCGCTTTGGCTATACCTCGCAAAACTGCATCTAAATTCCCGCCGTTGGTTATATAAAAATACTTTTCTTTGTTCAGCGAATCGAGGCTAATATTAATACGGTGGATACCGGCATCAAAAATACTCTGAGCATATTGTTCAAGAAGAATACCGTTTGTTGTAAGACTGATATCCTTCAACCCGTTAATTTTTTTTAATTCAGAGATAAAATCTATAAAACCACGGCGCACTAGAGGCTCGCCACCTGTTATTCGAACTTTGATCAACCCTAACTTTACGGCCATGGAAACTATTCGGATTATATCTTCATACCGGAGAATATCATCATGGCCTTTTAGACAGATCCCTTCTTTGGGACGACAATAGCTACATTGCAAATTGCATCTATCTGTTATCGAAACGCGCAGGTAATTAATTTCGCGCTCAAATTTATCTAACATTATTTATGTCACTTAACTTTCTGATTATTTTCTTATTACTTATTGTGAAATAGCATAATAACAACAACAATACAACTTGCACTACCTTGTTGTTTTCGTAAATGTTTCTTGACAGGGTAACTATTCTCTATTAAATATAATATATGGCAATTATATTGCGGATTGTTTTATATAGGATGCAATCGAAGCTCATCAATAAATTCTGGAGTTATTATGGATAAACTACCTATTACTAAAAAGGGATTTGAGAAATTAAAAAAAGATTTAGAAATATTGAAAAATAAATCAATTCCTGAGAATGTCCGAGATATTGAGATTGCCCGTGCACACGGAGACATTTCTGAAAATGCAGAATATGCTGCAGCAAAAGAAAGACAATCTCACCTCTACGGGAAACTTCAGGAATTAGAAAATAATCTGGCGCTGTCAAACATTATTGAACTAAAGGGAATAACTGGCGACAAGGTAGTTTTTGGATGCTTTGTTAAAATATCCGATACTGATAGCGGTGAAAAAATAAATTATCAGCTTGTTGGTCCACTTGAATCTGATATTAACAAAAATACCATCTCCGTAACATCTCCAATAGGCAGGGCACTTATTGGAAAGAGCATCGGCTCTGAAGTGCATGTCACAACACCCGGCGGGAGAAGGAATTTTGAAATCATTGATATTTCTGCTTAGAAAATATTATGCTCTATTTTTCGGCAACACTTATGCGGGCGATTGAGCGAAGCAGAGCCAGGTGGACTTCTTTATATTCAGTATCTTCCTTGGCTAACTGAGCCAAACGCGCCTCAGCGCTCTCCTTAGCCTTACGCGCCCTATCTTTATCAATACTGTCAGCTCTTTCGGCAGTTTCGATTAAAATGGTAACTTTACTGGAGGTTACTTCCCCATATCCGGTATTAACCGCGTAATATGTTTTTTTACCATCTTTGGTAAAATTCAACTCACCAATTTCAATTGAACTTAAAAGCGCCTCGTGACCACGTAGAACACCAAATTCTCCTTCTGTACCCGGGATGGTTACCTCTTCCACGTTGCCTGCGAAAGCCATTTTCTCCGGTGTCACAATTTCGAGCATTAATTCATCTGACATTTACTTCCTCACTTATTGGGTAAGTACTCTGGCTTTTTCCACCGCTTCCTCAATACCACCTACCATAAAGAATGACTGTTCTGGCAAATCATCATGCTTGCCTTCGAGTATTTCCTTGAATCCTCTTACTGTATCTGCAACGGAAACAAATTTCCCTTCAGTGCCTGTGAACTGTGCAGCCACGAAAAACGGCTGTGAAAGGAATCTTTGTATTTTTCTTGCCCTGCTTACTGTCAGCTTATCAGCTTCAGATAGTTCATCCATACCCAAAATAGCGATGATATCCTGTAAGTCCCTGTATTTCTGGAGGGTAACCTGGACTTGTCTAGCGACCATATAATGTTCCTGTCCCAACACGTTGGGATCAAGAATGCGTGAAGTCGAGTCAAGCGGATCCACAGCAGGATAAATACCAAGTTCTGCAATTGGGCGTGATAAAACAACTGTGCCGTCTAGATGCGCAAAAGTCGTTGCGGGCGCCGGATCCGTCAAATCATCCGCCGGCACATAAACACACTGCACAGCAGTAATGGATCCTTTTGTTGTCGAAGTGATGCGTTCCTGCAATTCACCCAGATCAGTAGCCAGTGTTGGTTGATAACCAACGGCTGATGGCATGCGTCCAAGCAACGCGGAAACTTCAGAACCAGCCTGTGTAAAGCGGAAGATATTATCTACGAATAAAAGCACATCTTGACCTTCTACATCACGGAAGTACTCTGCCGCTGCCAGTCCCGTTAACGCAACTCTTGCTCTAGCTCCGGGCGGTTCTGTCATCTGACCGTAAATCAAAGCAGCCTGCTTGATAACACCGGAATCCAGCATTTCACGATAAAGATCGTTTCCTTCACGAGTTCTCTCGCCAACACCAGCAAAAACCGAAATCCCGCCATGGTGCAATGCAATGTTATGAATCATTTCCATCATAACGACTGTCTTGCCTACTCCAGCTCCCCCAAACATGCCCATTTTACCGCCACGGGGAAAAGGAACCAGAAGATCAATAACTTTAACGCCTGTTTCCAAAACATGAACGGATGTATCCTGTTCCAAAAATGTTGGTGATAGCCGATGGATAGGCATCATGTGTTCTGCATTTACTGGCCCCAGACCATCCACGGGCCGCCCGACAACATTTAGAATTCTTCCTAAACATGCTTTTCCTACCGGCACCATAATCGGCGAACCGGTATCTTTTGCATCCATGCCGCGTACCAGACCATCGGTAATATCCATGGCGATACAGCGTACAACATTATCTCCCAGATGCAGGGCAACTTCAACAATCAAGTTATCTTTTTGATCATTGATAGCAGGGTTCGTGATGGTGATGGCATTTAGAATATTGGGGAGTTTTCCCTCTTCAAAGGCAACATCTACAACTGGTCCGATAACTTGAACAATTTTTCCTATATTCATAACTATCTCCTTACAAATAGTCGTATTACTTATTTTATCTGCAGAAAATTACTGCAATATTTTATCCCTTCGACAGAGCTTCCGTACCACCTACAATGTCCATCAGTTCCGCCGTAATCGCCGCTTGTCTTGCTTTATTCATTTTGAGGGTCAAAGTTCTTATTAAATCCTCACAATTACTGGTGGCGTTATCCATTGCCGCCATACGCGCGCCATTTTCGCCCGCTGACGTCTCCAAAAGCGCTCGATATATAAGTACATGCACATACATGGGTAAAAGCCTTTGCAATAATACTTCGTCAGACGGTTCATAAACATAATCAATATTTTTTTCAGCATCAATCCCGACGTTTTGCCCAATGGAAGGCAGCGGAAATAACCTAACTACGGTTGGACGCTGAACCGCAACACTGACAAATTGATTATATATTAAATAAAGCTCGTCGTACACTTCCCCAATGAACGGTGTAATTACATCATTGGAAATGGCAACCGCGAGCGTCATATCAAACTTGTTTAAAACATCAACCCGCTGATCAACGATGTCGGCTTTTCTGCGGAAATAATCCCTGCCTTTGCGGCCAACACTGACCATGGCAACCTCTTTGCCTTCATTGCTTTTTTCCCGCAAAAACCTTTCCGTGGCTTTAATTAAGTTTGTATTAAACCCACCGCAAAGACCGCGATCAGAAGTCATACAAATAACTCTGATCTTTTTTGGTTCGCGAACAGCCAGAAGTGGATGAGTTATACTTTCCACACGTAATGCCAAACTATTAAGTACATCCATAAACTTGCTGGCATAGGGACGGAAATTTTCCATCTTTAATTGTGATGCCTTAAATTTAGATGCGGCTACCATGTTCATTGCACGCGTAATCTGCTTCGTTTTATGAACGGCGCTCACTTTTCTTTTAATATCTTTAACCGAGGCCACTAAAAAATCTCCTCAACTAATTATTTTTTACTATTCAGCAACAAATACGGAATCAAATTCCGTCATCACGTCTTTCATCTTCTTTTCTAAATCCGGAGAAATAATTTTTTTATCATCAATTTCTTTCATGATGTTCTGATACTTACTCTCCACAAAACTTAGAAGCTGTTCCTCGTATATACGGACTTTTTCCACATCATATTTATCAATAAATCCTCTTGTCCCTGCAAACAGCACAACTATTTCCTGGGCCAGAGACATGGGCATAAACTGCGGCTGCTTTAATAATTCAACCAACCGCACTCCACGATTCAACTGTGCCTGAGTTGATTTGTCCAGATCGCTGCCGAATTGTGCAAATGCGGCAAGTTCCCGATATTGAGCAAGATCAAGTTTCAAAGTTCCGGCAACTTGTTTCATCGCCTTTACTTGTGCAGCACCGCCAACCCGTGAAACCGATAACCCGACGTTAATTGCCGGACGAATACCCGAGAAGAATAAGCTTGGTTCCAGGTAAACCTGACCGTCGGTAATGGAAATAACGTTTGTCGGAATGTAAGCGGAAACGTCACCGGCTTGAGTTTCGATAACAGGCAGAGCCGTAAGTGATCCACCACCAAGTTCCTTGCTGACACGCGCCGCACGTTCGAGCAAACGGGAGTGGTTATAGAAAATATCACCGGGGAAAGCTTCACGACCAGGGGGACGCCGCAAGAGGAGCGAAATCTGCCGGTAAGCTACAGCTTGTTTGGAAAGATCATCGTAAATAATCAAAGCATCCTGGCCACGGTCACGGAAATATTCACCGATACTGCAACCAGCGTATGCAGCAATATATTGAAGCGTGGCAGGGTCACTTGCGCAACCGGCAACAACGCATGTGTATGATAACGCGTCATGCTGTTTTAGTTTTTCAACAACTTGAGCTACTGTAGACTTTTTCTGCCCAATCGCTACATATATGCACTTAACTCCGGTATTTTTTTGTCTAATAATTGCATCAACGCAAATTGCAGTTTTGCCTATTTGTCTATCGCCGATGATTAATTCGCGTTGGCCGCGGCCAATCGGCGTCATTGCATCAATTGATTTAAGACCTGTGTACATCGGCTCATTAACCGGCTGACGTTCGATAACGCCGGGAGCAATCATTTCTATACGACGATACTCAGTCGTTTCAATAGGGCCTTTGCCGTCCAGCGGTTTTCCCGTTGCATCAATAATGCGTCCGAGTAGACCATCACCTACGGGAACTTGTGCAATTTTACCGGTCCTTTTAACAATGTCGCCTTCTTTAATGTGGGTAACCTCACCGAGAACCGCGACACCGACGTTGTCTGCTTCCAAATTGAGAACCATTCCCAAAATACCGCCGGGAAATTCCAAAAGTTCCATGGCCATTGCATTTTGCACGCCGTAAACTCTAGCGATACCATCTCCCACGGACAAGACAGTTCCGGTTTCGCTTATATCCAGCTTTTTCTCATAGCTTTTAATTTGCTCAGAAATAATTTGACTAATTTCTTCCGCTTTGATTGTTTCCATACCTTATCTTGCCTCCCCTAAGAGATTCCTCATATTGTTCAATTGGTTTTTAATGCTGCCATCGTAAAGTGTATCGCCAACACCAATCACTATGCCTCCAAGAAGACCGGGGTCTTTTTCTACGGATACTTCCACTTTGCTCCCGGTTACTTTCTCCAGACTGGAGGTTATGTGAGCCTGCATTTCGCTCGAAAGCGAGAATGCTGTTTTTATATTTACTCTTACTTTCTTGAGTGATTCGTCCATCAACTGCCTGTAAAAAGAGACGATATCAGACAGGATGTCGATTCTTCTTTTATCAACCAGTAATTTCAGAAAATTGACCGTCATACTTGAAAGTTGCAGCTTGCCAATTATATTTTGCACTACATTTTTTTTGCTTTCCTGTTCAAAAACAGGATTGGCTAAAAATTCACCTAGCGCTTTATTATCGGCAATAATTAAAGCAAACTGATTGAGCTCATTATAATATCTCTCTAGTTGCTTTTCTTCCATCGCAATTTCAAAAAACGCGCGAGCATAGCGTTTGGAAATATTACTGATCAATTTTTGTTCACCACCTTATCTATATATTCTTTGACCATGACCTCATGGTCTTGGGCGGTAATATTCTTTTTCAATATTTCTTCTGCCATCGCAACGGATAGCTGAACTGCCTCCGAGCGAAGCTGATGGGAAGCTTTATTAAACTCCTGCTCAATGCGGGATTGAGCATCTTCTTTCATTTTCTGAGCAACCTTGCCCGCATCTTCAACAATTTTTTGTTTTTCTGCGACGCCCTGAGCCTTGATCATTTCAATTATGCCGTCAATTTCCTGGGATGCTTTGTCGATCTTTTCCGAATATTCCCGATATTTTTTCTCTGCTTCGGTCTTTTGTACTGCAGCAATTTCCATTGATTCTTTAATTTCCTGACGTCGTCCGACAAAAAATTCTTTTATCTTCGCCGCCAGCATCCAATAAAGAAATCCGACCAGCAGAACAAAATCTAATGTTTTCCAGGCAAAGTCAAACCACTGGCTTTTTGAGTACCCGCCTTCAGCGTGACCTTCGGCATAAGCAAAATTAACAATAATTAGAAATATGAATGCAATCGATATCAACAATCTAAGCAATATTGACTTGAATAACTTTTTCATTGTCATTGAACGCGCCTCCCCAGAACTTTCTCGGCTATCTCCAAAGATAGTCTCCGGGACTGGCCACCCAGAATTTGCCGCGCAGCCATAATTTCTTTATCCATTTTTTTCTGAAATTCCTGCGCCATCAAGGGAATTTCATTGCGCACGGCATCAACTAAACTCTTAGCCTTATCCGCTCCCTCTTTTATTATTTCCTTCTTCATTTCGGAAGCGTTGGTTTTGGCAAGCTTGAGCTTTTCATCATACTCCGCAACACGCTTATCAACGGAATCGTTAAACAACTTGATTTCATTTTCTAATTCTTCGAGTTGCTTTTTGCGTCGATCAATTATTGCAAGAATGGGCTTATAAAGAAGTAAATTAAGAATAAAAATTAATGCCAGGAAATTAAATATTTGGACAGCGATAGTATAATCAGGAATTACAGTAACCACGTTTTACCTCATACTTTGTTACACAAAAAAGTTAGAGTCAATGAGCTTCTTCAGAGCTCTGATGCTTAAGTGAATATTTAGAATCCAGAAAACTTTTTCTACTCACTTACGTTCCACATTCTCTTTACTGATAAGAACAGGAAACGTTGACTTAAAAGCACCGTAAATCAAAAAGCCGGAGGTTACTAACCATAACCTTATTTGCTTGTCAAGCTTTTTTGTGACCGACGGTCTATATTTTCACATAAATGAATTATGCCATGTATAAACAAATACTTACATGCAATCAGTCGACTGAATGTATTTGAATTTTTTCTTCTACAGCTTCAACCATATACGATCGGCCATCAAACAAGGCACCCTCCTCCATAATAAAAACAGGTGTGCGGACATCACCATAAAATTTACCGGTAGAGTTAATGTTTATTCTTTCTTTAACTTTAATGCTTCCCTGAACGTCACCGCCTATATAAATGGCTTTTACCGCAATATTGGCTTTTACCAGCGCACCTTCGCCAATTTCCAATGACCCCTGTCCGTAAATTTCTCCTTGAAAATCACCATCAATGCGCACGGCACCGTCAAATATTAATTTACCGATAAACTCCGCACCTTTACCCAAGACAGCTTTTACTTCTTCAATTTCTTTCTTTTTTTCCCACATACCATTCTCCTTGTGGTTATTATATTATAACAACATTTGACCAATTAACATTCAGCTTTGCAAAGCAAATCTACGCACGCTGACATTCATTAATAAACCTATCGCTGCCATCAAACAGACCATAGCCGAACCACCATAGCTAAAAAAAGGAAGAGGAATGCCGACAACCGGCAGTATTCCTAACACCATGCCAATATTGATGACTACTTGCCACGAAATAAGGGCGGTAATACCAACCGCTATTATCGTGCCTAATAAATCTCGAGAATGCAAGGCAATTTTGATACCCCAAAGGATGAGGGACATAAACATGATGATCAAAACCAGCGCTCCAATAAAACCCCATTCCTCGGCAAAAACAGAAAAGATGAAATCCGTTTGCTGCTCAGGTAAAAATTTTAACTGAGTTTGTGAGCCATTTATAAAGCCCTTGCCAAAAATCCCTCCTGAGCCAATGGCAATCATTGATTGGATTACATGATAACCGGTACCTAGTGGATCATGTTCAGGATTTAGAAAGGTAAGCAATCTTTCTTTTTGATAGCTTTTCAAATAATACCACACGACCGGCAATAAAACCAATCCGGAAACTAAAACTATGGCGATAGACTTCCAATTAATCCCCATAAAAAAAATTACCGATGCGCAAAAAAGTATTATGATCAAAGCCGTACCCAGGTCCGGTTGTTTTAATATTAACAAACAAGGTATCAAGACAATCAAAAAAGGGAAGAAGAGCTCTCTTAACTTGTAAGGTTCATTAGAGTTATGACTATCAAAATACCTCGCTAATACAATAATCAACGCCAGCTTCATTAATTCCGAAGGCTGGAAAGCAAAGAATCCGACAGATATCCATCTTTGTGAACCGTGCGTCGTATAGCCGTAAAAAAACACAATTATCAAAAGAGCGATGGAAACACCGTATATCAAATAAGCTGCCTGGCAGATAACACGGTAATCAACTAAATAAGCTGCCATCATAAAAAAAAGGCCTAACACGATCCATTGAATTTGTTTCACATAAAAAGGGAAATGCCTTTCACTGACGCTAAAACCAACTGAATATATATTTATAATGCCGATTGCGCATATTGAAAGGACAAGAGCAAGAAGAGTCCAATCAAAATGTTGGAAAATGCGTCGATCAAATTTTAAAAAAATCATTAATTTCCCCTAATACATTAAAGACATCATCCGGCAACAAAAAAAGTCCGGGATTAATCTTTAGATTTATCCGGCAAATTACGTTGCGCTGCAACTTGCGCAGATTTTAATTTCTTCTTTCCCTCAAAATACGCATCCAATATCTTGCGGGCAATCGGAGCTGAAACAGATCCTCCGTGACCTGCATTTTCCGCTATTACCACTATAGCTATCTCGGGACTTTTCAGCGGGGCAAAGCATACAAATAATGCGTGGTCTTTTTGAAAAGCGCTAATTTTCTTGTCGCGGCGGGCTTTATCGCCTTGCGGCAAACCGACAACCTGAGATGTCCCGGTTTTGCCGCAGACATCCGAGTTTAATCTTCTTGCCGCAGAACCAGTGCCACCCTCTTCATTAACAACACCCCACAGGGCACGGCCAATGATATCAATAGTTTTTTTGCTTAAAGCAAGCTCGCTCTTTTTCTCCGGCAAAAACTCCTTATATATGCTGCCGTCAGTTAACTCAATACGTTTTATTAATTGCGGTCGCCATAAAGTTCCACCATTAGCAAAAGCGGCATAGGCATTGACCAATTGCAGGGGCGTCACCAGATTAAATCCCTGCCCGATTGATATGGAAATGGTTTCACCGAGTAGCCATGCTTCTTTAGTGCGGGCAAGTTTCCAGTCTTTTGTGGGTACCAGGCCGCTTTTTTCATGATATAAATCAATGCCTGTAGGTTCGCCAAGCCCGAAGAGCTTTGCATATTGAGCGATCTTATCCACTCCCAACATCTTACCTACAGTATAGAAATATACATCACAGGATTCGACAATAGCCCTATGAAGATCAACATAACCATGCCCGCCTTTTGATTTCCAGCAACGATAAGTTCGATTACCTAATTCAAATGAGCCGTTACAAAATATTTTCTGTTCAGGTTTAATAATACCCTCTTCCAATGCAGCAGCGGCGACAATCAACTTGTATGTTGAACCGGGTGGGTATTGACCGGAAATTGCTTTATTAGTTAAAGGATTAAACGGATTATTTTGCATTTTGTCCCATATATCATACGGGATTCCACTATTGAACAAGTTGGGATCGAAGGAAGGCGAACTGACCATGGCCAGTATTGAACCATCTCGCGGATCCATGACAACCGCAGCGCCAGGTTTTCCTGCAAATGCATCCCAGGCCGCCTTCTGCAAATCAGCATCAATCGTCAAAACAACATTGTAGCCGGGAACAGGCTCCCTACGTCCTAGATTTTTAATTTCTTTGTCATAAACATTTACTTCAACTAATTCCGCACCACTACTGCCTCGTATGTACTGATCAAGAAATTTTTCCACACCCTGTTTTCCTAAAACATCTCCGGAGGCACGTTCGTCATTAGCTTTTTCTAATTCCTCCTTGCTTATTTCTCCGGTATAACCAATGATTGGTGCCATCATTTCACCGACCAGATACAAGCGTATTGGAGAAACATCGACATAAACACCCGGCAAAGACAGACTATTGGTTTCCACTACAGCTACCTTTTCCATGCTCACATTTTTCTCTAATTTTACCGGGAGATAAGGCTTAACTTTTTCTGGAAAGGTTTGATCATAAGATAATTCCAACGATCTGCTTTTGTAAATGCTTTTGAGTCTTTCGATAACTATCTCATGATCTTTCCCCTTGTTGGGCATGTAAAGCACATCGAATGAAGGACGGTTATCCACAAGAACCTGACCATTTCTATCTAAGATGAGACCGCGCAACGGTTTAATTTTACGGAAGCGAACAGAATTATTTTCTGATCTTTGCTTTAATTCTTCTCCTTTGATAACTTGTAAATACCACAGACGTACCAATAGAACAGAAAAAATAATCAGCAATAATGCAATAACAATCTTAAGCCGCTGACGAAAGTCGGCCGGCTCCGGCCCGTTGTTTAACCGGAAATGCTTTTCCATACAAAAATCCTTCTGTCCGATGCATCAGGTAAAAAAATAAAACAGCAAGAAGACTAATCAACACGGCTTGAGGAATAAAAATTAAAGGAGTTTTTTTTAATATATCCAATCCATAGGCGTAATTATAAAATAAAATAACCAAAATCTCTTTTAGAAAAGAACAAAACAAACTAAATAATGCAATGAAATACATTTTTTCAGTAGACAACCCCATGGAGACCAAAAACGAACATAGAAAAATAACCACGTAGATGGAGGTAAATAAGCCTAAAACAGAGCCTGCCAAGCAATCATACACAAATCCTAAAATAAAGGCCAAGGTCAATCCTTTAATTATATCTAAACGAAATCCGGCATAAATGACAACAATCAGTGATATTTCCAGTATCAATCTGCCGGAAAATAATACATCGGCTATACTTATTTGCAAAACAACCAATATTATTGATAAAAACGGCAACAACAGATAATAGATCATTATTAATGTTTTTCCTCTTCCTCAGTAGCTAAAACCAAGACTTCTTCTAGTTTGGTAAAATCAACAAAAGGAGTGACATTGATTTTTAAAAATAGCCCGGCGTCCTGTCTATCCACGTTGCTGACTACACCTATTAATAACCCCTTGGGAAAGACACCGCCAATGCCTGAAGAAACAACAACTTCACCTTCCTTAACATCTTGAGTTTTTGAAATATATTTCAATATACATCCACGGGCACCTGCTCCCCGTATAATTCCTTGCGTCCGTGTCCGCTGCAAAAGAACGTCTATATTGCTACTCTCATCAATAAACAACAACACCTTGGATGCGTGCCATGATACATCCGTCAAACGGCCCACTAATCCCGGAGGCGCAATAACCGGCATACCCATCTTCAAACCATGAGCACTACCTTTATTGATCATGATGGTTCGTGAAAGCGCTGCCGGCTCTCGGGCGATAACCTGAGCGGCAACAAAATGGTAATTATGGCTATCTTTCAGAGACAGAAGCTTCTTTAACCTCTGCGATTCCAGATAACCTTCCTGATACAAAACCAGCTCGGCGTTGAGCTCATTAATTTTCTTTTTTAAATCTCTGTTATCTTGCTCTAGACCTACTAAAAAAATATAGCGCAACCAGGCGTCACTGACACTTTTGACGGAAAGGACAAATATCTTTTGCACAGGCGCTGCTGCTTCCAGAACTATTTTCTTTACTAATCCTGTGCCTGTTTCATGCTTGAAATTATAAGATAGCAAGATAAGCGCTAAGACAAGAAGAACAACAACGAAGATAACATTCTTATAGTTCCTTAAATGCATTTTTACCCGACATCCGAACAGGAATTAATTGCCTGGTGCTTTATACGTGAATAGTAATCTCTTTGAGTACGTCCAGCTGATCCAAAGCAGCACCGGCACCCCTGACCACAGCAGACAATGGATCGTCAGCAATGGTTATAGGCAATCCGGTTTCTTCTCTGATCAGGACATCGATATTTTTCAGCAGTGCTCCACCTCCGGTAAGAACAATACCACGGTCAACAATATCACCGGCCAGTTCCGGTGGCGAGTTTTCCAGGGCGTCCTTAATTGCGTCAACAATAAGGGTAACCGGTTCTGTTATAGCCTCACGGATTTCTTCCGAACTTGCTTCAATAGTTTTAGGAATTCCCGAAATCAAATCCCTGCCCTTTATGTCCATCGTTTTAATTTCATCCAGAGGATAGGCACAACCAATTTCAGTTTTGACAGTTTCCGCTGTTCTTTCTCCTATCAACAGACTGTACTTACGCTTCATATATTGAACAATTGACTCATCGATCTTATCACCGGCAACTCTAACTGAATTTGAATAAACTATTCCTGAAAGAGAAATAACGGCAACCTCAGTAGTCCCACCGCCAATATCCACTACCATTGAACTTATTGGCTCAAAAATAGGCAATCCCGCACCGATTGCTGCTGCCATTGGCTCTTCAATCAGGTAAATTTCTCTGGCACCGGCTGACTCCACAGTCTCGCGCACAGCTCGCCTTTCCACTTGCGTTATTCCCGATGGCACAGCAACGATGATCCGCGGACGCACAAGCGACTTGCGATTATGGACACACAAAATGAAATGCTTCAGCATCGCTTCAGTAATATCAAAATCAGCAATGACCCCGTCCCGCATCGGTCGAATGGCAATTATATTCCCCGGCGTCCGTCCCAGCATATTTTTTGCTTCATTGCCGACAGCCAACACTTTCTTTATCCCTCTAATATCTTTATGCACGGCCACTACTGAAGGTTCATTCAAAACAATTCCTTTGCCTTTAACAAAAACCAGTGTATTGGCAGTACCGAGATCGATAGCTAAATCATTGGAAAATTTTCCCAAAAAATAATCGAACAGCATTTTTCCTCCTGTTATTTCGCTTTTAATATTGACGCTTAACCCATAAGTAACTAATAATTTTTTTTCTATATAGCATTTCTTTACCCTAATCAATGCCTTTTTAAATTGTATTTGCTTTTTGTAAATGACTGTAATAGTAAAAGCAAAGTTTTAATGCTTTTGAATAGTTTACTAATCAGAATAGAGGTGATTTTATGCTCAAGTTTTTCCGTAAACACGCGCGCGGCTGGTTCATGCTGGCAATTATAGTAATCATTATAATCGTCTTTGTGCTTTACTTCGGGTCAGATAGAGGCAGCAGAATGGCTGACGCCATAGCCATAGTCGACGGGAAAGTCATCAGCGAAGGGGAGTTTCACAACGAATATGGAAAAAAGTTAGATATGGTCAAGCTTAGCTACGGTTCAAAGCTCACGCCTGAATTGCTAAAAATGATGAATCTAAAACAAGTCGTTTATGACAATTTAATTAACAAGCAAATTATTATTGCCAAAGCTGCGGATTTAAAACTGCAGATTTCCGACGACGAATTACGAAATACAATTATATCAATGCCGGAGCTGCAAACTGATGGAATCTTTGATGAACGTAAATACAATCAGATGCTCAGATACAATAAATCTTCCGCTGAAGATTTTGAAACTACCCAAAGAATCAATCTTACGGCACAAAAAATTGAATCTCTTATTAGTGAAGGAATTAAAATATCCGATCAGGAAATATATGATTTGTATATAATGCAAAATCAAAAAACCAATCTTAGTTTTGTGCAAATTTCCGGCAAGGATTTAAAAGGCAAATTTACTCCTACATCTGCAGAATTAGAAAATTATCTCAAAAACAATAGCAATACATTTCGTATTCCGGAGCAGGTAAAAATCAAATATCTATTTTTTGCCAGCAATTCATACTCTTCCGCTGCTATAAATGATGCCGAAATTCGCGATTACTATAACCGATTCAGAGATAAATATCGAACAAAAGATGGCAAGCAAGCAAAACTAGCCGATGTGAAAAATTCTATTATCAAAGAATTGAAAATGGCCAGAGGAATGTTTGGTGCGGCTGCTGAAGCCAAAAAAGCTCATGACATCATTTATCAGGAAGACAACTTTGATGCCTATGTCGCTAAAAATAACTTGAAGATTTACGATGCCGACTTTTTCCCCATCAACAAACCACCGCAAGCATTAGCTTCGGTTAAAGACCTGGCGGCATCTCTTCTGGAATTGCAGAAAAACGAAATCAGCAAAGTACTTACTACTAATGACGGCTATTATATTGTAAGGCTTGTCGACAAAAAGCAGGCTTATACACCCAAATTTAAAGATATTGAAAATCAAGTCAAAAGTCGTTTTGTTGAAAATGGAATGTTAGATTTAGCCGAAAAAGAAGCGCAATCGATACTGGATCGTCTTAAGAAAGGCGAACAACTGGATAAAATCACCAGAGAAAAAGGATTAAAAATTAATGAAACCGGCTATTTCCAACCAACCGGCATCATACCAAAACTAGGAAGCAGCAAGGAAGCTACTGAAGCGGTTTTGCAGCTATCCGCCAGCAAACCCTATCCGGAAAAGCTTCTCGTTATCAATAATGCTTATGTCATTTTAAAATTTAAAGACGCAAGCAAGGTTGATTTTAAAGACTTTGCAGCAAAGAAGGATTTGTACAAAAATGCGTATTCATCCAGCAAAAGGAAGGAAGCACTGCTATCATGGCTGGAGGGCAACAAGACAGCAATGATAAAAGAAAAGAGAGTTAAAATTAATAAGGAAGCAAAAGACTTATAAAAACTGGCAGGTATTTTAACGTTGATTGTGAAATTATTGGTGGAGCTGAGGGGGATCGAACCCCTGGCCTCATGACTGCCAGTCATGCGCTCTCCCAGCTGAGCTACAGCCCCACTAATTTAAACTACCGCAGTTGCGAATTCCGAAAAATCAGGAAACCAGCAAAAAGCCTGAAAATAGAAAAACTTGGTATAACAAAAATGTGCAGCCCCCTTAACATGGGGATTAATTGGTTGTCAACAGATTTTAGCTTGACTTTTAGTTTCGCGTCTATATAATCGCGCGCGTGCCGGAGTGGTGAAACTGGTAGACGCAGGGGACTCAAAATCCCCCGCTCGCAAGGGCATCTCGGTTCGATTCCGAGCTCCGGCACCAATGATACCAAGGGTTTGCGACTTTCAGTGTCACAAGCCTTTTTTCATTTTTAGGCAAATTGTAACTATTTTGTAACCATTCATCTTGCCTCTCAGCAAACTGCTGGCGTTTAAGAGCGGCCTCTTTCAAACCATCCGAGACACATGTTATAAAGGTGCATACTTGTTGTGATAGTCATATGTTGTATACTTTCACAGATTACGATTAACAGAACGCTGGTCATAATAGTATTTCGTCAGCATGCTTTATGCTGCCTTGCTAATTGCCTCTGATTCATATTCGGGAAACATAATAATTGCTGGATGAACTTCGAACGCTTGTGCAAGTTGCGCCGCGCGCTTTTTCCCGATTTCTACTTTATCGTTTTCTAACATGCTTATATTTTTTGCGTTTATACCACAGCGCCTTGCCAATTCTTCTTGTGTCCATACTTTTAATTCACGAAGCATTTTTATAACTTCCCCTGTTGTCAAAACAGCATGCCTCTTGGCTGGCTTATAATCATTTTTGTTAATTTTATTCATTTTGCAACTCCTTTATAATCATGTGGCGTTATATCTATTACATATACTGTCACAATGTCCTTCTCAATTTGATAAATAACCCTGTATTGCAAATTTAGACGCGACGAACGCTGACCTGCATGGGTTCCTTTTAGCATTTCGTCATGGAAGCCCGGGAATTCTTTTAATTTACCTGGTCCATGCCGAAAAACAATGTCCTTCCAAAGCTCGTATTTTTTAACTACTTGCAAGGGCAGCTTTTCAATTATCTTGTCTAATTTTCGATGTTCTCTTATATGCCACATTATTAATTATAATAACTTATCATTATTGATAAGTCAATCAATTTATGCTTCTGTTGCGATGACTGTTTCATGGTGGTGACTTTACCCCGAAATATGTACCAAGTTTAAATTGAGTCTTTGCTCCTGTAGCATAGTTTGATGTTCTTTGACAAATTCATATGGCGTTCTGTTTCCGAGAGAGCGGTGCGGTCGCTCTTCGTTGTATTCAATCCGCCATTGTTCTATTTCATTCTGTGCGTGCTTGAGATTCAGAAACCAATGTTCTTTGAGACATTCATCCCGCAACTTGCCATTGAAACTCTCGATAAAAGCATTGTCCATTGGTTTACCCGGTCGCGTATACTGGATATGCATTCTTCGTTGTTCTGCCCATTGCTGAAATTGCCTTCCCGTAAATTCCGGTCCATGATCCACACGGATCGATCCAGGATAACCGTGAATGATTGCACGCTGATCTAAAAAAGCGGTTACCCTGTGTCCGGGTATCGATGATTGCGTTAAAAGTCCCGGGCATTCCCTGGTAAAATCATCCACGATAGTCAAGACCCTGATCCTGCTGCCATTCGTACAAGAATCATGAACAAAGTCCATTGACCATGTCTCGTTGGGTGTGGTTGCTTCAGGCAGGGGCGCCCGAAGAAAAATCCCTGGTTTCTTTTTTCTCTTTCTACGAATGGTCAAGCCTTCTTCGGCATAGATCCGCTCGGTCCGCTTATGGTTTTTAACCAGCCCTTCTTTCTTCAGTAATGCATGAAGTCGGGGACTTCCGTATCGTTTATGTCTGTTGGCCAGTGCTTTCATTCGTTTTCGCAGACTATGATCGTCCTTCCTGTTTTCCTGATAGCGTTTCGTCGATCTGGAAACATTTAACAGGCGACATGCCTTTCGTTCACTTAGCCCAAAGGAGGAAACCACATGTATAACCGCAGCTCTCTTTGCCACTTTCCCTCCATGAAGAAAAGTGTTCAATTGAAATGACCTTGCCGCCACAGCTAATGAGACCATTTACCTCTTCAAAACCCCTAAAGGTCAATCCTTCATTCCCGTCAATTCTAATCTCTAAATTGATTTCTATCATAGTGCGATCCTATTTTTGGGTTACGTTTTTGAGTTCTAACTAGAGTAAAAGATTTATAATTTTTTTACTCCACTCCTTTATGCGTTGACTTTACCTTTATGTCTCTAATAGTTCAATGACGAGACGACAAACGTGCGTCGCATTATTTTAGAATGGCGGTGTGAAAGGGATAATTTATGGCTCACGATAAAAAGGACGTGAAAGTGTGGGTGAAAATACAGGAGAAGAAACAATACTTAAATAGCTTTAAGAAAATACGTATAGCCTCGCCTAAGAAACTGGAATAAATAACTCAGAAGATTAATAAAGGGCATTTTCCAGATGTTTCATAAATTCAGTGCGGGAGATTTCTCTAGCGCCGAATCTTTTCATATGTGCTGTTGTTACCTGGCAGTCAATTAGTTCAAAGCCCTTTTCCGCAAGCTTTATGGCATATGTGGCAAAGGCGACCTTTGAAGCGTCGCTCTTTTTTGCAAACATCGATTCCCCGAAGAAAGCCTTGCCCATAATAACTCCATAGAGACCGCCGGCAAGTTCATCGCCATCCCATGCCTCGACAGAATGAGCATAACCGGCTTTATGCATTCTGATATATGCCTCAATCATATCATCTGTTATCCAGGTGCCGTCCTCTCCGTTTCTGTTTATGGTGGCACAGTTTCTGATGACATCTTCAAAGGCGGCATTGGTTGTGATGTGGTAAATATCTTTTTTGATGGTCTGCCGCAGGCTGCGCGAGACTTTCAGTTCCTCTGGAAATAAGATAAGCCGGGGGTCAGGCGACCACCAGAGTATGGGTGATTTGCCGGAATACCACGGGAAAATCCCCATCGAATAGGCAAGGACCAGCCTTTCTACACTCAAGTTACCACCGATTGCAAGCAAGCCGTCATCGTCGGCCAGTTCGGGTGGAGGGAACACAAGTTCTTTGGTCAATCTATAAATGGTCATGCTTCTAATTTAATTGAGAGTGCCATACTCGAATTCGAGCTGTCCCGCCTTAAGGGCAACAGTTACGCTGCCGCCCTTTTTCAATCTGCCGAATAGCAGTTCCTCCGAAAGGGCATCCTTGATCTCTGTCTGAATGAGCCTGGCAAGAGGCCTTGCTCCGAATTTATCATCGTAGCCCTTTTCGGCCAGCCAGTTTCTCGCGGAATCGGTTAAGTCCAATTTAACCTTTTTACCTCCGAGCTGCCTGCCAAGGTCATTAATAAACTTGTCGACTACCATTTTCATGACTGCGGGGGTAAGTTGGCTGAAGGTAATAATCGCGTCAAGCCGGTTCCGGAATTCAGGGTTAAAAAGTTTTTTTATAGCCTTCTCGCCCTTTGAGCCTGCATCGTCTTTTCTGTCGCCAAATCCTATAGTAGCAATATCCATCTCCTTTGTACCAGCATTGGAAGTCATTATGAGAATGACATTCCTGAAGTCAGCCTTCTTTCCATTATTGTCAGTCAGTGTAGAGTAATCCATCACCTGCAGCAATATGCTGAATACATCGGGGTGAGCCTTTTCGATCTCATCCATCAAAAGTACAGAGTATGGATGCTTTCTTACCGCATCGGTCAGTATGCCGCCCTGATCAAAACCGACATAGCCAGGAGGTGCGCCTATCAACCTCGATACAGTGTGCTTCTCCATATATTCGCTCATGTCGAAGCGGATGAATTTTACACCAAGAACATTTGCCATCTGTTTGGCGACCTCGGTTTTGCCAACACCCGTAGGACCAGCAAAGAGGAAGGAACCGATAGGTCTCTCAGGAGCGCCGAGTCCCGCACGCGATCTCTTGATGGCAGAGACAAGCGAATGGATGGCGCTGTCCTGTCCAAAAACCGTATCCTTGAGTTCCGATTCAAGGTCCTTCAATTTCTCTGTGTCGGACGCGGATATGTTCAAGGAAGGTATCTTGGCAATATGAGCGACAATGCGCTCTATCTCCTTTACGCCGACCACAGGTTTGCTTTTGCTGCAGGTTTGCAGCTTTCTGGTTGCGCCTGCCTCATCTATTACATCAATGGCCTTGTCCGGCATAAATTTATCGTTTATATATTTTGCAGAAAGTTCGGCAGCAGCCTTGATTGCAGAGTCGGTATAACTGACGCCATGGAAATCTTCGTAATAAGAACGCAGGCCTTTCAAGATATCAATCGTTTCCTCTACGGTGGGTTCAAATATTTCTATCTTCTGGAACCGCCTCGAAAGGGCACGGTCTTTATCGAAATAGTTTTTGAATTCTTCATACGTACTGGCACCGAGGCAACGCAACCTGCCGGAATTCAGCGCCGGTTTCAATATATTCGATGCATCCATGGAACCGCCGCTTGTTGCTCCTGCTCCGACGATAGTGTGAATCTCATCGATGAAGAGTATACAACCGGAGATCTTTTCGAGCTCTGCGATAGTAGCCTTCAGGCGTGCCTCGAAATCGCCCCTGTATTTTGTGCCTGCAAGAAGTGCTCCCATGTCGAGTGAGTATATGATCGTATTTTTAAGTGGATCAGGAACAGATCCCTTTTGGATATTCAGCGCAAGACCCTCTACTAGGGCGGTCTTGCCGACCCCCGGTTCGCCGACGAATACAATGTTGTTTTTCCGACGCCTGCAGAGCACCTGTATGGTGCGCTTAAGCTCGTCTTCACGTCCTATCAGCGTGTCTATCTCACCTGCCGCAGCTTTTTCGATCAGGTTAATGGTATAAAGCTTCAAGGGATCTTTCGAGACGGGCCGCTTCGGTTCCGTTTGGCCGGGGTCAGATTTGCGCGTCGGTTCTTCAACCGGCGCTTCGTTATGTTCGTCATTGGCAAAGCTTTGGCTACCGTGGGATATGTAATTCAGCACATCAAAACGCGAGATGCCTTCCTGTTCAAGGAAATGTGAGGCAAAAGAATCGGATTCTTCATAAAGTGCTGCAAGCAGGTCGCCTGCCTCTACCTCTTCCTTTTCAGCCGATTGAACATGTATTATAGCCCGCTGAATAACCCTCTGGAACCCCAGGGCAGGCACGGGGTTTGAGTTATTATCCGGAGGCAGTAAAGGTATGTTCTTTGAGAAGAATTCTTCGATGGCTGCCTTTATCCTGCCCACATCTCCACCGCAGCCTGTTATGATGTCGCTGCCCAACTCATCATGTGCGAGCGCAAACAGGATATGCTCGGCGGTAAGATACTCATGCCGGCGTTTTTTTGCATCTTTGAAAATCGCATCCAGAATCAGACTCAACTCTTTATTTATCATTCCTTCTCCATCGTGCATTTCAGCGGGAATTGATTTTCGGCCGCCATGTCATGTACCTCTGCTATTTTTGTCTCGGCAATCTCTCGCGTATATACGCCGCAAAGGCCTGCACCCTTTTTATGTACGCTCAGCATTATCTGGGTGGCCTCGGTGGGCGACTTGTGGAAGACAGTCTCCAGCACCTGGATTACGAATTCCATGCTGGTGTAGTCATCATTAAGAATGATTACCCGATAGAGCGATGGCTCTTTAGTCTCCACCCTCTCTTTTTCGGCAACATTTTCTTCTGATTGAATTTTTTCTTCGTTCACGACCATCCTAGCATGTTCATATATTTATAGTTTGCACAGTAATGCTCTGCCAGTCAATAGCGATGCCAAAATATAGCAGATAGATCATTTTATTACACCTGTCCCATTTTTTCTGAATGGGTATCCAAAAAAGTTGATTCCCAATGCCGAAAGGAATCATACCATTGTCCGCACCAAATAGTTTCAGCTTTAGCAGCTACTATTTTACGGTCAGCCCTTTTAATCTATAGTTGAACTCATAGCTCAAAGCGCCGCTCCAGTCATCTTGAAAAACGCCCTTGTAACGAGTTCCATAAACCGGCCCTACAGGCTTGCCATAAGTATAAAACCAGTTAACAATTGGTGTGCCCGAAAAGCCTAATGCAATCCAATAAGAACCGGGCATCAAAACCGGCTGTTCACCGGCAAAGTCAAAGTTAACCCAACGATAGCCTGGCTTGAGCGAAATTTGATCCACGTTAATCATTTTAGTCGTATATAAAGGAGCACCTGGTTTTCCATCTTCATCTTTTAAAATATCAACCCAAAGCCACCCTTCGCCACCAAATTTATGCAACGCCAGCCCGACTGTTTTCAACTTAAGCGGTTTTGGCAGTACCGCCACCTGAGCGTACTGGGTTGCTTTAGTCGTAACGTATTCAGCGGTTTCTACAAGAAAATTACGCGACATTTCAAAGGCATCTTTCCCTGTGTTTTTTGTCACTCGCGGAAAAGCAAAATCAACATCTTCCGGAAATTCCAAGTTGCCATAAACAAAAGGTATCGTATAGCGCAGTATTTTCTTTTCCTTTTCCGTAATGACAATCGGCGGTGGGAGTGGGACTATTTCAATTTTCTTAAATTCAGCTCTAACATCCGGCCCCAAAAGTAAATTCTTCGGGCCATACGCCTGACGCGCTCCGTGGACATCAACGGAATCAGAAAGAATATTTGTATCGATCGTTTCCTGTAATCTAGGTTTAGTTCGGGCCTCAGCAGCCTGTACCCAGCGAATCAAACCGTCATTCTTTGTTTCGTTGTTATCAACACCTGCTTCAATGCGAATAAAACGATTAGAAACAAAATACTGCATATTTTGCGGATCATAGGGAACCCATCCATGGTCAGGAAACCACACCTCGACCCAGGAATGTCTGCCTTGTCCAAGCTTGAAAGTAAGAGTCCCTTTATCCCAGACAATATTAAAAGGCTGATTAATAGTTACCCCGTTAATGATACGGACAGGTACTCCGACACTTCGCAAGAGCGCGGCGGATAAATGCGAAAAATTTTGGCAGTTTCCTTTGCCGGACTGCAGCGCATACAAGGCGTCATATTTGGCCGGAGGACTAACATAGTGAACATTATCCACAACCCATGAAATGACCCTCTGAACCGCGTCGAATTGGGTTTTAACGTCTTTTGTAAGTTTGAGCGCAAGCTGTCTAATTCCTGTGTTATTTGTCTGGACCTGCTCTGTTTCCTGAAGATAAACTTTCAAATCTTTAGGAACACCGTCTAAAGGAAATGGAGCTTGAGTTTCAAAGGCTTTCAAGCCGGTTATGTTTTTTGCATCAAAAGAAACAACGGCATCAATTTTATCAGGAACGTTGGACCATGTAGCAACAATGATTTGATTACCACGATTATCTATTGTTGTTTTACTGTCCTGTGCATCCGGTACAAATTTAATTTTGAAATTGGTAATCTGCTGCTTGTAGGTAGGGGAATCAAAGCTTTGAGGAATGACAAAGCTCAAAACGAGTTTTTTCATTCCATCCCCTGCGGTAATCTGGTGCTGCAACTCATAATGAATGGTAGAAACCATTTCTCCTTTAACAGTAAAATTTTCCGCAAAAGATGGAGATGTAATTACCATGAAAATAAATATGACGATTGCGCTGAATAATCTTTTCATAAAAACCTCCCCGGCATTATTATCGTATTGCCTGAGTGCAATAATATGCGAGACAGCTAATCAATGTCAATTGAAACAAATCTTGTTATGCAGAATAAAAGATATCGATTGTTTGCATTTTGCTGGCAAAAATGTAATTGACAACTTCAAAATTATGGATAAGTTAGCATCAAGATGAAACATACATGATCAAAAGGAGGTTTTTAATGTTTACAGTTACGGATAAGGCATCGGAAGTAATCAAGGATTTTCTTAAAGACAAGGATAAATCGGCAGCTGTGCGTATTACAATGGCAATTGGCTGATCAGGACCCTCTTTGGGCATGGCTCTGGATGAGCCAAAGAATGAAGATGAAATTTTTGAGGAAAAAGGTACAAAATTTATTATAGATAAAGATTTATTTATTCAAGCTAAGCCTATCAATGTTGATTTCACCACTACGCCACAGGGATCGGGCTTTAAATTAACTTCCAATCTTGCAGCAGAAGAAGGCGGAAGTTGCGGATCTTGCAGTTGTTAAGATGAAGGGGGAGAGAAATCTCCCCCTTTTTTTCTCTCATGAAGATAATAGGTGAAACATTGGACATAATCAATAGAGCGGAACTACTTATCAAGGAAGGGAAATATCCGGAAGCAATTGCACTCTACGAAACACTTCATGAAACTAATCCCGAAGAAGAATCTGTTTTATTAATGCTGGCATGGGCACACTACGATAATGGCAATACTCAAAAGACCCTGCATTATCTGGAAACTATCCTGGAACGAGAACTAAAACGTAAGGTATTCACCGGATTTGCCTTTGATGAGCTTGTTCGTATCTACAAACAGGAAAAAAAGTTCGATAAAGTAGTAGAAATTTGCAGAAAAGTAGTTGACGCACAACCGCAAGATGTGGGCCTTTTAGCCGAATTAGGCGGCGCATATCTTAATGCCGGAAACCCTGAGGATGCATGCCTTACTTTTGAAAAACTCATCGGCATGGAAAACGACAACCCTTCTTTTTATTGCCGGTTGGGAGAAGCTTTATTTGCCGCAGGTCGAATACCTGAAGGTCAGGCAGCTTATATGCAAGCAGCAGAAATTGACCCGGAAGAAGCTGACCGCTACTACTTTCTACTTGCAAATTTATTTCAAACTAAGGACAACTACAGCGAGGCACTGCCATTATTGAAAAATTGCATCTCTGCAAATCCATCTAATTCTTTATATTATTGCGCGCTGGGAGATATTCTTATCGCGCTGGGACGAATAGACGATGCCTTAGCCGCATACAAAACCGCCATACAATATGATAATGCAAGTGCAGGTGCTTACTACAATCGTTTAGGCAATACGTTAATGAAGGCCAAGAATTTTTCGCAGGCTATAGATGCTTTCAAGACGGCTATTGGATTTGATGCTGCAAAGCCTTACTATACAGGACTGGCATCTGCTTATGAGGCGATGGGATTTGTTGATATTGCTCGTGAACTTCTACAAAAAGTAAACAGTCCTGCCTAAACATTACCGAATTTACGAACATTTTCCTTAAGTAGAAAATAAAAATCATTGTGCTCTGCAAGGGCTTGTTTCAGTATATTTTCTGTATCGCTAATTTCGTTTTTGTTAATAATCATGTTAACACTTTTGTTATAAGCCTGCATGCTATCCATTGTCGCGTAAATTGCACTGATCAAAACAACGAATGTTTGCCGCCGGACAGACATATTCAGATTTTCCAGATACTTCAGAATATTATTTACTTCCCAAATACCGGTGTTGAAATTTTCATTTACCAAAATGACATCAAAAACATGGAACCTCATGTATTTAAGGGCATCTTTAAACGTAGCAGGTTGAACTACTTCAAACCCGATTTTTTTTATCGCGTTGCTGATTTTATCACGGCTTACCGGATCCTGCTCACAAATCATAGCAGTTTTGCTGTCCGGATCGACGTATCCAAACGGTCGTCCAGAATAATCTAATTTTTCTTCATCTCCACTAACCGTTGACGCTATCGGTTTTTCGTTGTGCATTTTATCTCCTTATTAAGATAATATTTCTATTGGAAAGAAGGCGAAGTGGCCTACTCTAACGCCACGGCGTATCCTTAACCTTTCCATACATATTGTCCACTTCCAACCTTGAAAGGTCAGTAGTTTTTTCACCACGGGAGCTTTTAATAGCATCAATACCGCGTCCTACACTTGAACGATTCGTAGCATAAGTCCTGGCCGTCTCCTCCAGAATCAATCCATTAGCATAAAGATCTACAATACAGCTGTCAAACGTAATCATGCCGAAAGCTTTGCCTTGCTGAATAATATCGGAAAATGTTTTGCCCTCTGATTCACCGTGCAGAATTATTTCTTTAACCCGCAAACTTGTTCCCAGCGCTTCAAAGGCCGCAACACGTCCACCGCCAACTTTTGGCAAAAGGCGCTGACAGATAATCCAGCGCAGCGAATCAGAAAGACGTGTGCGTATCTGGTTTTCTTCGTTTACAGAAAACATGCCCAGGATACGGTTGATCGTTTGACCGGCATCAATTGTATGCAAAGTGCTCAGTACCAAATGACCAGTTTCAGACGCATTTAACGCAATTTCCACAGATTCACGATCGCGCATTTCACCGACAAGAATTACCTTTGGCGCCTGACGCAAAGCGGCTCGTAAACCATTAGCAAAAGTGTCAAAATCTTTACCCAATTCGCGCTGATTTATCGTGGCTTTCTTTTGATTATGTGTATATTCTATCGGATCTTCCAGTGTTATTATATGCAAAGAGTTTTTTTCATTGATTTCATTGATGACCGCGGCCAGTGATGTGGTTTTACCGCTGCCGGTTGCTCCTGTTACCAGAACAATGCCGTTTTTTTCAGCCGCAATGCGTACATAAGATTCTGGTAACGACAGCTCAGTAAAGGTAGGAATTTGAGTTTCAAGTTTTCTCAAAACAATAGAGTAATGGCCACGCTGTGAAAATATGTTCACACGGAAACGAGCGACACCGGGCAACTCGTATGATAAATCGCAGGAACCTTCTTTAATTAACATTTCCAGTAACCGTTGATCCTGATTAATCAAATTCATCGCAAATATTTCGGTCTGAAACGGCGTCAGTTTTTCAAAACTCGGTTCTAATTCAACTCCAATTAATATTCCGGATGCCTCTACCTGAAAAGGCTTGTCCACGGTCAGAATCAAATCGGAAATGTTGACGTTGGATTCCAACATTTTCATCAGGATATGATCTATTTCTGGTTTTCTCATAAGCCATCCTCTCGAAGAGATTTATGCCTCGGTGAAATCGGTCGGTGGATATTTTAAAAGCGGACGGAATCTTGTTTTGTCATTAGCTTTCATGTAGGCATCTTCGCTGCCGATCCAGCCGCGACTGTAAAGATCCATAATTGCATCATCCAGAAGTTGCATTCCGTATTTTTTACCTGTTTGCATCATGGAAGCAATCTGATAAGTTTTAGACTCGCGGATTAAATTACGCACGGCTGAATTGGCAATTAAAATTTCCAGAGCTACACAGCTACTTTTAACATCTATCCTTTTAAAAATAACCTGCGATATTACTGCCCGTAAGCCATCGGCAAGCGTAGAGCGGATCTGCAACTGTTCCGTTGCCGGAAACACTTCAATTATCCTATCGACAGTTTTTGCCGCGCTGGTTGTATGCAATGTGGCAAAAACCAGATGACCGGTAGAGGCAGCTTCTACCGCCAGGGAAATGGTTTCAAGATCACGCATTTCACCGACCATAATTATGTCCGGATCTTCACGAAGCGCTCCGCGCAGTGCCGCAGAAAAACTCTTTGTGTGAATTCCTACTTCGCGGTGATTGATGATACAACCCTGGCTTTGATGAACAAATTCGATCGGATCTTCAATAGTTACTATATGATCTTTGCGCAGACGGTTAGCCTCATCGATGATCGCCGCAAGTGTCGTTGATTTACCGCTGCCGGTAGGGCCGGTTACAAGCACAAGACCTCGTGGAAGAGTAGCCAATCTTGCCACAACTGCGGGAAGCCCCAGCTCCGTGCAGGTTGTAATTTTATTTGGAATTTCGCGAAAAACCGCACCTACTCCATATTTTTGTTGAAAGTAGTTAGCACGGTAACGCGCCAGACCGGGAATTTCATAGGCAAAATCGGCATCTCCCGTTTCTTCAAATTGTTTAATTTTATGTTCCGGCGTGATTTCGTAGAGCAGTACTTTTAATGCCTCATTGGTAAGAATGTCGTATTTAACGCGTTCAATATCCCCGCGGATTCTGATAGCCGGTTGTTGACCGGAAACAAGATGAAGATCAGATGCTTTCTGATCGTGCATAAGCTGGAAAAAAGCGTCGATTTTTGCCATATTTTATTCTCCCGCAACAATTAATGAGCGATGAACTAGTTACTAGATTATTTATACTTAACGGCATTGACTGTCAACAAGTTCTTGACACTGGCACAAACAATAATATATGCTCGCGCACGTTTTCGAAACACTTGGGGATGTAGCTCAGCTGGGAGAGCGCGGCGTTCGCAATGCCGAGGCCAGGGGTTCGATCCCCCTCATCTCCACCAAGACCTAATCCAACACAATCCAAAGGAATCCAAAACCCGCTAGAAATAGCGGGTTTTTTTATTGCCCTTCGTCCAAACATGCTTATCTACCCCATAGATATATAACTATACCAATTACAATCATCGGGATAAATAATTCCTTTACCGGCACCAATATAAACAAAAGGCTAAAAATTAAGATCGTCATTTTTATCAACTTAATGGACTGCACCCCCAAGGTTGGACAAAATATGTTAGAGTAGTTGGCAGGAACCAAAATCCCGAAAGAAATAGAAGAAATAGGGAAATAGGGGACGTACTTCAAAATATCAATTGGGGCTTAATACCTAAAAACGGGGTCTCTTTTTGTTAATATTTCTTGAATAATTTTTCTTTTGAGCATTTTATTAATTCCACGGTGAACCCTGACTAATTCTTTCAGATAAGCAAAACAACCATCCAGAGCATTTGTTGTATTCGGAATATTTAACTCTGGGTGTTTTTGATAAGTAAACAAATAAGGCAGATTAATTTTCAAGCTTCGATATGCTGAGCGAAGTCTTTTGTGCGTGTAAAACCATTTTCTGGCTAGTGGATCTTTTGTTCTTTCTTTGAGAAAAGAACACCATTTTTTATGCCAGGTATTAAGAGAATTGGTAAAATCCTTTTCATTTGACTGGCAAAGAGTAGTCATGATTTTCTTCAATTCTATACCTGCTTCTAATTTGGGATTATTGGTCAGATAACGAGTAATGATCTGTTTTTGGTGGAAGTGGCACATCTGTATAGGAACATCAGAAAAGAGCTGTCTCACGCCAGGCCTGCCATCCAAGA
>JANXZU010000044.1 GCA_025355345.1 Syntrophaceae bacterium | reverse complement strand
AAGGAGAGCAAGAGAAGGTTGCCAAGGAAGAGGCTTTAATCAAAGAAAAATACCCAAATGCGATTCGTACTTCATCAGGACTGATGTATATTATCTTGAAGGAAGGAAATGGTGCAACACCAGCTAGCGGATCGCTTGTAGAGGCTCATTATACCGGGAGGTTACTTGATGGAACTAAGTTTGACAGCTCGGTGGATCGAGGAAAACCATTCCTGTTTTTAGTCGGGAGAGGTGAAGTAATTCAAGGTTGGGATGAGGCTTTTCTTTCAATGAAAAAGGGAGAAAAGCGTATTCTCATAATACCACCTGGTCTGGGTTATGGCGATAAGGGCATGGGAACAATTCCACCTAATGTAACTTTAATTTTTGAAGTGGAACTTATTGATTTTCTCAAATAAGTACGCAGCAGGAATCTATTGCCGAGTCTCATCATTCATTTTATCCATATCTCGGAGTTTCACTAATAACATCACAAATTCTCCGTGCATTTCGTTAATTACTGATTTATAAAACAAATATAAAGCTGGCGAAATACAAAATTGTCGAGCTAACTGCTGCGAACTAGCAAAGACAGACTAAGTGCACAAGCAAGTCTAAAAGGAAATTCTATTGAAAGCCAAAACTAAAAATATCAGCATCGTTTTATATAAACCCAAATACGCGGGTAATATTGGTTCAATTGCGCGCGCCGCCAAAAACATGGGCATCAGCAATATCCTTGTAGTAGGCACAGCCGATTTTGACCGCGAAGCGATGCAACAGCGATCCACTCATCTGGCTTCCGATGTTTTAGATTCAATCCAGTATTTTGAAAGCATCGAAGAAGCGCTGGGCAACTTCAATTATATTGTGGGAACAACCGCCCGTCTGGGTAAAGCCCGTGGGCCATTTATCGCGCCACGTGCTGTTGCCAAAGACATTGCCGATATCTCTCAGAAAAATAAGGTTGCCCTGCTTTTTGGTCCGGAAGATACCGGCCTTGCCAATGAGGAATTGCGCCTCTGTCATGCCGTGGTCACTATCCCAACATCGCGGGAATTCACTTCTCTTAATCTTTCTCATGCCGTGATGATTCTTTGTTACGAAATATTTACCGCCACATCTGCGGCAACTACAATAGCTACCGCAACACCAAAACTGGCGCTGTCTTATGAGCTGGAAGGGATGTATGGGCAGATAAAAACATTGCTTGCCGATATTGAATTTTTGAATCCCGAAAATCCCGAATATTGGATGATGCATCTGCGCCGCTTCTTTAGCCGCGCCGGGCTATTGTCGCGCGAGGCGGGGATTATTCGCGGCATCTGCCGCAAGCTTTCGCGGTATGCGCAGCACAAAAATACTTGACTTTAGCGGTCAGTTCTCATAGTTAGTGCAAATACAGGCATTGCTTTCCTTACTGGGTGATCAGGTCTCCGAGGTTAATATTCAATGCTAAACAATATCTTAATTACAATCGATACCAATGGAGGGTTTAAAACATGAGAAAAACATTTTCATTTACCGGCGCAAAAAAAATTATATTCGGCAATGGTTCATTATTAACACTTGCCGTCCACATCAAGGAATTGCACGCGCAAAATCCTCTTGTGGTTATCGATAAGAATCTTGCCAAAACGGGACTTTTGGAAAGGGTAGCCAGTATTCTTGTTTCCGAAGGCATTAAATTTACGGTATTTGATAAGGTTGATCCGGAACCGGGCATTGAGCTTGCCGATGAGGGCGCTAAAATTGCTATAAAAAACAAATGCGATATAGTTATCGGTATCGGCGGCGGCAGCGCCATGGATGTGGCCAAAGCAATCGCGGTACTCGCCACCAATAAAGGCAGCGCGGTTGATTATCTGGGTCTCAATAAAGTTCCTAAACACGGTTTGCCTAAAATCATGATCCCCACAACCGCCGGAACCGGCAGCGAAGTTACTTTTACCGCCGTTTTTGTGCGCAAGAATTTAAAAAAGAAGGAAGGGATGAACAGCCCCTATCTTTATCCGGAGTTGGCGCTTCTTGATCCGGAATTGACACTAAGCCTGCCTGCCGCGCCCACGGCGCAGACCGGCCTGGATGCTTTGTGTCATGCCATTGAATCCTACACATCGGTTAACGCCTCTCCCATGAGCGAAATGTTTTCACTCGAAGCAATCGCGCTCATTGCCGAAAACCTGCGCACCTGCGTGCATGACGGCAAAAGTATTGTTGCTCGCGAAAGAATGCTTTTAGGCAGCTTATATGCCGGGATCGGCCTGGCCAATGCCGGAGTTACGGCAGTGCATTCGCTGTCTTATCCGCTGGGTGGAAAATACGGTGTCGGTCATGGCCTGGCAAATACGATGATGTTGCCGGCGGTGATGGCCTTTAATTTGCCTTCATCGTTGGAAAAATTCGCGGATATTGCTGAGGCAATGGGCGAATGTATCGATGATCTTCCTGCCCGCGAGGCCGCGTATTTGGCGCTCGATGCAGTCGAGGCATTAATTGAAGATTGTGGCATTTACGCATCACTGGAACAATTTGGCATCAAAGAAAAAGATTTTCCGGCATTGGCTGATGTAGCGCTGACTGTAGCCAGACCTTTGGAGAATAATCCCCGCAAAGTCACCAAAGAAGATATGATCGCGATTTACGCGGAAGCTTTTTAATGAGACCCAAATTCAGAAACGAAGTGTACCCTGAAGGGCATCTGCGACACTGAAATTTGATGGTCGAATTATCCCGAGGCGAAGTACCCTGAAGGGCATCTACGACCGAGAGGGGATAAATTTAGGGCCGTGATTTGTGTAGGGAACTGTCGATACTTTTTTACAATTAGAATAAGGAGGAAGAAATGGCTGGAGCAGAATTAATAGGTAAAGAAGAAATCAAGGAAGTAATGGATGTGCTCGAAACTGGCATTCTGATGCGTTATGGTTTTGATAAGGAAAGAAAAGGTATTTATAAGGTTCGCGAATTTGAAGAAGCGTTTGCTAAATATTGCGGTACCGGCTATGCGCTGGGCGTAACTTCCGGTTCGGCGGCGCTGCAGATTGCTTTGAGGGCAATGGATGTCGGTCCCGGTGATGAAGTGCTGGTACCAGCTTTTACATTTCTGGCCACTTATGAAGCAGTGCTGGAAGTTGGCGCCATCCCGGTAATGGTGGATATTGATGATACCCTCAACCTAGATCCGAATGAAATTGAAAAGAAAAAAACTCCGTACACCAAGGCGGTAATTCCTGTACATATGTGCGGATCAGGCGCCAATATAGACAAAATAGTGGAAGTAGCCCGCAGGAATAAACTGCTGGTTTTGGAAGATAACGCTCAGGGCTGCGGCGCGAGCTTCAAAGGTAAAAAGCTGGGCAGCTTCGGCGATATGGGAACTTTCAGCTTTGATTATGTTAAAACGGTAACAACCGGCGAAGGCGGCATGGTGATCAGCAATAACCGTGATTTTTACAACCGGTCGGAATGGTATCATGATCACGGCCATGATCATAATCCAAAAGTAAGCCGTGCACTGGAAGGAAGAACCATTCTTGGTTTTAACTTCCGGATGAACGAACTGCAAGGGGCGCTTGGCCTGGCTCAGCTGCGTAAGCTGGATTACCTGATCGGCGAGCAGAGGAAAAATAAGAAATTTATCATGGATGTGCTTGCAAAAGTTCCCGGCATGGGATTCCGCACTAAGCCAGATCCCGAAGGAGATTCCGCAACATTTTTAGCGTTTAATCTGCCGGATGAAAATCAGGCGCAGAAATTTCAGAACCTGCTTGCCGCTGAAGGTGTTGATACTACCTGCTACAAGAGAAACCTGTGGCATTATGTTCCGAATTGGGAACATTTTCTGGCGAAATCTACCGCCAACTCCAAGAAATATCCGTTTACCGATCCGACCTATAAAGGCAAGGTAGAGTATTTACGCGAAAATATCCCGCATGCCGAAGACATTTTAGGCCGCACACTGGTCATGGGCATATCGGTTAAAATGGCACAGGAGAAGTTGGATTTTATTCGCAAGGGTATAGAACAAGCATCGAAAAATATGTAGCAAATCCAAACTCTGAGTATAATTAATAAAAAAGCCGCATTAGTAGTAATGCGGCTTTTTTATTATTGGCGTTGTATCTGCTTGTGCGCTGTACTAGCGGTGGCTAGACCTTTCGTCATCCTTAAGTTGCTGTGGGCTTCTATTTTCCCTTTTTGGGGCGCGCTCAACGCGCGGCTGGACTGCCCTTTGCGGAGGGACGTTAACTTGCCTGCGAACTTCCGGGTTTCTTTGATCTCTTGCAACAGAACCTTGTCTCTGCCGTAAATCCCTGCTTTGCTGGATTTCCCGATTCCTTTGTTGCTGCAAGACCCTTTTTTGTTGATTGCTTAAATCTCTTTTTTGTATGCCCCTGGGCTCAACGGCACGAGGTGTGCCCAAAGGCGGTTTTCTCTCCAGGCGGTTTGGCGGCGCAACTTGTCTTGGATCTCTTCTTATCCCCGGCCCCGGCTGGAATGGATTGACCTTAACCAGCCTGTGTTGCGTTTGCTTATTATCCAAAAACCTTTTCAGGGGATCCTGTCTGGGTACCGGTACTATCGGTCTTAATCGCTGTCCGGGATATGGTTGCCGATAAGGATCATTTAACTGGGCTTCCCGGATGCTTTTATAAGCGGACGCACGCTGGAAATAGACATTAGTATTGGCAGGTCTAATCACCATTGCTCTGTCCAGATCCTGAGTTGCTCTCTCATAGTTTCCCAAATTGATATAAACAATACTGCGGCCGAAATATGCCTTGGGGTCATCAGGTCTCAGGTAAATCACGCGTTCATATGCTTTGGTTGCTCCTTCGTAATCGCCGGCAACGTTCATCGCTGTACCCTGTTCAAAGGAATCGGAAGCCTGCAGCTGGTTGACAGCCTGGTTGTATTGAGCCAGTTTTTCCTTGTCAGCATTAGACTGTGCAAGTTCTGCTTTTAGCCGGTCAACTTCCTGTAAGGCCTTTCCCTTTTCGGCTTGTGACTCCGCTAATTCCTCGGCAAGTTTTTGGTCGTTTCTTATTTTATCAATGGAAGCAGCCACTTCATCCGGATCAGCGCTGACTTCAGCCTTGAGCCAAAAAGATTTGCCGTCCCATTTTTCATCGAGAATTTTCGTCTGTACAACACCGGCAGAAATAGTTTTGATTTCATCTTTCTCGATTTGAGCATCCCGAACTACTGTTGTTGATTCGATATAAGTTCCCAGTTCTTCGAGCAGCTCTCTTTTGACTTGTTCGAGCGCGATGGCACGGCAGGAGGTTTTGCTATCCAACTCACTGGCTTGATAGGTGTATTCTTTGATCAGAGACTTAATTTCCGCAAATACGATCACAGCGGATATCATGAATAAAAAACAAACTAAATAAGCGATAATTCTTTTCATAATCATCCCCTATGTTTTTTTGAAAATGTACGTGAAAACGGACTGATTGTCAATGGTGTGAATATGATATTTAAATATCTTTGCAGGGAAAGGTCTTTAACCCTTCCCTGCAATTGTTGAGCTCGTATTGGTTTGAAAAGAACGCCTTATTTTTATTTTCCTTTAAAATCCGCAGGTCTTCTTTCCAAAAACGACATGAAGGCTTCCTTCAAATCCTCCGTCATCAACATTGACGCGTTTTTCTGAACCGCCAGCGCCATGCCTTCGTAGGTATTCACAAAACGGCTGAAATTCAGTACTTCCTTGGTGCCTTTGACAGCCAGCGGCGCGTTGGCGGCAATTTGTGCTGCCAGTTTTTGGGTAGCGGCCATTAGTTGTGCCTGATCGGCATAAATATTATTGACCAACCCCATTTTTTCAATGCTGCGCGCAGGGTAGTTTGCCGCGGTATAGGCCATCTCCCTGGCAAAACCCTGACCGACGATTAACGGCAGGCGTTGAAGAACGCCCATATCCGCAACCAAACCGAGGTTCGCTTCTTTTAGACAGAAAACAGCGTCCTCGGAGCAAAGGCGGATATCGCATGCGGCAATTATGTCCAGTCCGCCGCCGATGCATTTTCCATGTACTGCCGCAATTACCGGCTTGGGGCATTCCTCGATGGCGTTGCAACAGTCAAACAAAGGTTGAGCGTTTCTGATGGTATTAAGAACGCCTCTGACAGATGAATTGTCTCCGCTTGCCGCTTCTTTTAAATCAAGGCCGGCGCAGAAAATCTTCGCCTTGCTGCACAAAATGGCAACGCGAACATCATCATTGTTGCCAATTTCTTTAAACAAGCTGGCAATCTCCGCGGCAAACTCCAGGCTCAGGGCATTTAACGCGTCAACCCTGGCCATGGTCACTGTTGCGATATGCTGCTTTATCTCCACTTCCAAAAACTTATACGACATATATAATCCTCCTTGTTCGGTTTATTTCGACAATTTTAACAATTCTTCAATATTCTAAAAGATTCATTTTGTCCAATAAATATCCCGTCTGATCTGATCGGTCTCGTTTTGCTTGGTATTATTGTTGACATACAAACTCATTCTGCTAATATCCTTGTTCGTTGGGAGGGGTGATGTATGTCGAAAAATTATTCCTTAATTTTAACCGAACAAAAGGAGGTAAGCAATCATGAAAAAATCAATTGTTCTTTCAGTAATTTCTTTTTTCCTCATCTTAGCGCCAAATCTGGCGCAGGCTTTCTCAGATCATGAGATTATGCGGGCAACACAAATTGTTAATCTCGAAGCACAGCCGGTATGGTTTGGTCCTTCCCAACCGATCGATTTTGTCGTAACTGTAAAATACGACGGCGGGACACAGGATGGATTTGATGTTGGTGTCTTTCATGGCCGGCGCATTGTTGGATGGGAAATGAATAAGAGGTTTGTCAGTGGAATGAATACCTTCAGGCTCCACGATGCTAATTTCAGGGGTGAGCCGGGAGGTTATATTGTAAAGTTAAGATATAAAGGCAGAATTTTTACCGAGAAGACCTTTGTGACAAAATCACATTGTTCCTTCACGATAGATCCCAGAGCCACTTCTCCGAGATAGCGATAATTCAAATTAGGCAGGCGCTTAAAAACAATAAACGCCTGCCCAAAATAATTTGAAACAGCAGCATTATTCCAGGTTACAGGTTACACATAACTCATAATCATGACTTGTCTGAGGTTAGGCATCTTAATCCATATCCACTACTTATTATAGGCTGGTATTTTATGGAAAAGGCATTAGTAATAATTTTTTTAGTATTTTTTGTCGGGCGTATAGTCTGCCGCTATTTTCTGCAGCAGCTCAACATTCGGGATTTGAAGATTTATGGGAAGGTCATTCCACTGGTTTTCCGTGGCGAAATTGATGAGACGACACTTGCAAAAATGGTGGACTATACTTACGATAACTCGCGGCTCGCTGCAAAAGAAAATTTTACCGGCGATGGAATTGAACTTGCCATTCTGTTTCTTTTCTTGCCGTTACTGACGGGATGGATTATCGGCCTTAATCTGCACATGATTGGGCAGGCGCTGATTTTTTTTGGCCTTCTGGCAATAATTAGCGGTATTGCCGGCTTGCCTTTTGACCTCTACAGCACATTTATTTTGGAAAAGAAATACGGGTTTTCCACGATTACCTGTCGTCTATGGATTACGGATTTAATCAAGTCCTTAATCATTTCTGCAATTCTTCTGACAATTATGATTAGCGCATTTATGGCATTTATCCATTATCTGCCGGCAAGCTGGTGGTTTTGGGCATGGTTGTTTTTCACTTTATTTGAAATTACCTTAATGTGGCTATATCCGGTGTTGATTGCGCCTATTTTCAACAAGTTTGAACCCATTAAAGATGAAGCACTTAAAGAGAAGATTAACGCTTTAATGGATAAAGTGGGTTTAAAGGCCAAAGGAATTTATCAGGTTGATGAAGGCAAGCGCTCCAAACATACCAATGCATATTTTACAGGAATCGGTAGAACCAAGAGGATCGTTTTATATGATACGTTACTTAGTTCACATACAGCGGATGAAATAGTCGCGGTGCTCGCCCATGAAATAGGCCATTGGAAAAAGAAACATATCTTGAAGCAGATGAGCTTTATGGTTATTGCATCCCTTTTCATTTTGTATTTTGTTTACCTGATTATTGGCTGGAAGTCCCTCTACGCAGCCTTTGGATTAATTTACCAACCTGTTTACGCCGGTCTTTTTTTAGTTTCGATTTATTTAAGTTCCGTCGGGTATTTCCTGAGTCCGATAGGTGCGGCAGTGACGCGCCGTTATGAGCGCGAAGCTGATCGCATGGCTTTTGATTTAACAGGAAGTGCGCAACCGATGATCGCCGCTCTCAAGCGTTTGGCCAAGGACAACCTGACCAATCTTCATCCCCATCCTTTGTATGCCTGGTTTTATTATTCTCATCCGCCGCTCATCGAACGTATTGAATACCTGCAGTCAATGGATAATAAGAAGACGTCCTGAACAATAATTTACGGTAAACCGTGAAAGCAGTTGCACTATATATTAGCTGGTTGGGATCCAAACAAACCACTTCGTTTCGGCTATCTTCCATGTGCCTCATCAAATCTTATCTATTGAATCAATTTTGTTGGCGTCATCAATAGCTGGTTTATAAAAGGTATAGTATTAATCGGATGCATTATGTAGTCCTAACAGAAACCCGTTATGTATTGACAGACAAAAATGATTTCGTTATACTCCTGCTAATGCAAACAAGTTCTTATCAAGTAATGCCGGATACTCACATTCTTTGAAAGCGAGTTCTTGCCATGAAGGCCTATTGTGAAGATTATTAAGAACTGTATAGAAAAAGTATCGTACTTGCGATCCATGACCATAAAATTCTTCCGGAATTTGTCGCTCAGGAACAAGCTTTTAATTGGATACTGTATTACCTCCGTCATTGCTATATCTCTTGGTGGGCTGGTTATCTTAGCTCAGGTTCAAAAAACAATTGAGAATAATATCGAAATAGAATTAAGAAGCTCAACGGAGATCATCACCAATATGGTGAAGACTGCGGCCGATGTCTCTATCAAGAATTACCTGCGGGCAGTAGCCGAGGATAACAAGGCGATTGTCGAGAATTTCTATCTTCAGTATCAGAAGGGCAAAATAACACAAATAGAAGCCAAAAAACGGGCACGGGACATCCTGCTTGTTCAGCCTATCGGCAAAACAGGTTATATCTACTGCGTGAATAGTCGCGGAATTGCGGCTGTGCATCGGAATCCCGGTGTAGAAAATCACGACTGGTCACACTTCGCGTTTGTTCAGGAGCAGATCAAGCGCAAGGAGGGCTATCTTGTCTATGACTGGAAAAATCCCGGAGAGACGATAGCCAGACCAAAGGCGCTTTACATGACATATTTCAAACCATGGGATTGGATCATTTCCGCAGCAACATACCGTTCGGAATTTCTTGATTTGCTCAATATGGCTGATATTCGAAAAGCTATAACAGACATGCATTTCGGCAAGACAGGCTATTCTTATGTTCTGGACGGCAAGGGCAATATTATTATCCATCCAGCTCTCGAGGGCAACATTGATGACATTAAAGATCCGGTTCTGCGTGCCACGGCGCATGACGTAATAAAACAAAAAACAGGCAAGATCAATTATGACTGGACTAATCCCGGTGAGAAGGTCCCGAGAAAAAAGCTTGTTAGCCTAAATTATATACCGGAGTATGACTGGGTTGTGGCCTCATCCTGTTATCTCGATGAACTCTATCAACCACTCTACAAGATACGTAATACGATCTTGATAATTATTTTCGTAATCTTGTTAATGGTACTGGCGTTTACCTTCTGGATCAGCTCCGCTATAACCATTCCGATTAGAAAATTAATGGAAAATCTTTCGTTAGGTGCTACCGGTAATTTTTCAGTACGAATGCAAATGCCGGCAAAGGATGAGGTGGGACGACTATCCAGATATTTTAATTTCTTTATGGAAAAACTGCAAGAATACAGCGATTCACTACAAGAGGAAATAAGCGAGCACAAGCGCTTTGAAAAAGCTCTCCGCGAGAGTGAAGAGCGATACAGGTCTCTGACGGAAAACACTCCGGATGTAATTTATGAGGCAGATTTTAACCTTAAACTCACGTATATCAATAAGTCTTTCTACGACATGACGGGATATTCCGAGGAAAAATTCAAACAGGGAATATCTCTTCGTGATGTGATTGATGAAAGCGATATTGAGCAAATTCATAGCAGGTTGAAAAACAGGGATCTACCCAATTTTCTGATCATTCATAAGATTGCAAGAAATGATGGAAGCCATTTCTTCGGTGAGAACCACGGGACTCTGGTTATCAAAGATGGAGTGCCTGCCGGTGTTCGCGGAAGTATTCGTGATGTGACAGATAAATTAAAGTTGGAAGAGCACATACTCCAGTCAAAGAAAATGGAAACCATAGGTACACTGGCGGGAGGACTTGCCCATGATTTTAATAATGTGCTGACGGGCATTACCAGCACCATTTCTATATTACATTATGAAATTAAAAAAGATAAACTGGATACGAAAAGACTTTTGCATCACCTCGATGTTATGGAAAGATCGGGGCAGAGAGCGGCAGACATTGTCCAGAATTTACTAACCCTGTCAAGAAAACGCGAGGTAAAGTTTTCACCGGTGGACTTGAAAACAACAATAAAACAGGTTGCGGAGATCTGTGGCAATACGTTTGATAAATCCATTGAAATAAAGGTGCATGTCCCTGAGGGTTCCGCAATGGTCCGCGCCGATTTAACTCAGATGGAACAGGTTCTACTGAATCTTTGCGTGAATGCCAATCATGCAATGAGCATCATGAGAAAAAATAAGGAACCGTGGGGTGGCAGATTAATTATCGGTTTGGAAAAATTCTCTGCAGATGCAAATTTTTGCCTTACGCATCCGGATGCAGAGGTTATGGATTATTGGAGACTATCAGTTGCGGATGCCGGCGTGGGCATGGACAGCGATACAATATCAAAGATATTTGTGCCTTTTTTTACAACCAAGGAGAAGGGCACAGGGACAGGCATCGGACTTTCCATGGTTTATAATTTTGTCCAGCAGCACGAAGGATTTATTGATGTATATTCAAATCCCGGTTTGGGAACTACCTTTAACGTCTTTCTGCCGGTCATCTACCAGGAAACTATTAAAATTGTAGAAGATCAGAAAATGGAAATACCAAGAGGCACGGGGCTGATTCTGGTAGTTGATGATGAAGAGTTGCTTCGCGATATGGCAAAAGCCATGCTGGAGGAATGCGGCTATGAGGTGATTACGGCTAAAGACGGGCTGGAAGGGGTTAAGTTGTTTGAGCAAAGGCACGGGGAAATTAAGGCCGCCCTGATTGACCTGGTGATGCCAAAGCTTTCCGGTGATAAAGCCTATCTTCAGATGAAGCAGATCAATCCGAATCTTAAAGTAGTCCTGGCTTCAGGCTTTGAGCAGGACGAAAGAGTGAATGTGGCTCTTGGATACGGGATTAACGCCTTTATTCAGAAACCATATACCCTGGTGAATCTTGCAAAGGCCATTGCCGCACTGGTAAAGGAATGATACTTAATTTAATAAACATAATTGCTTCAGCTTTAATATACAGCAAGGAAATATATTTTGGTAATTGATACATCAGTTCTTCACAAGGATGGCCTTTTCAAAGCTATCTTGAATACAGTTAGCGACGGCATTACAGTCATCGACAAGGATCTGAAAATTCTATTTCAGCGAGACTATCTTTCAGATTTTCGGCCCTAAAATCGGTTAAAATTGCTACAAGGCCTATCGCGGCCTCAATGAACCTTGTGAAGATTGCCTCATCCTGAAAGTCATCAAAGACGGAAAACCAAGAAAAGGACTCCGAGACGTTCACCTGCCGGATGGCAATGTTTTATGGCTGGAATTCTTTTCCGGACCTTATAAAGACCCGGATGGAAATATCATCGGTGCTGTGGAGGTTGTTCGTGATGTCACCGAGCAGGTCCGCATCACCAAGAAATGTTTCACGCTGCGCAGGGAGATGGAACGGCAGGTAAATTTTGAAAACATCATCACGCAATCCAAGCAGATGAAAGCGATTTTTAAACTAATTGAACGGGTGGCTTCAACAAACAGTTCTGTTCTGATCACAGGAGAATCAGGAACAGGCAAGGAACTGATCGCCAAGGCCATTTTGTTTAATTCTAACCGAAAGGACAACCCTTACGTCACAGTAAATTGCGGCGCCATTCCGGAGAATCTTCTGGAATCAGAGTTATTCGGTCATGTCAAAGGTGCCTTTACCGGTGCTGTGCGTGATCATAGCGGCTTAATACAGACTGCGGAAGGAGGCACATTATTTCTTGATGAAGTAGGCGAGATTCCTTTATCGTTGCAGGTA
>JANXZU010000041.1 GCA_025355345.1 Syntrophaceae bacterium | reverse complement strand
TATTTGACAAATTTACCATATTTTACCCACCGGGCATTTAGTCTTTATTACCACAAAATACCTGGTGGTGAAAGTTAAATATATTTGATTTTACGATGAAATTATTTCTTTTAATTCTAAATTAAATAGAGTAAAATCTCCTGAAAATCGGAAAATACCGACCGGGTATATTAATTGTTAGGGCTTTAGGTTACTACTATGAATGATGAGATCGTGAATATAGAAGATCAAGAACCACCAAAGAGCGGAAAAGTTGCAAAAATATCACGTGGTGCATTGCAAATTGCAGGCGGAGCAATCCCTTTCGGAGGTGGAGTTTTGTCTGCAATAGCAGGGGCTTGGTCAGAAAGCGAGCAGGAAAAGGTTAACCGGTTTGTTAAGCATTGGATTCAGATGCTTAAAGATGAATTTAGGGAAAAAGAACAGACAATAATCGAAATCATGTCGCGGCTTGACCTCCAAGATGAGGCAATTTCCGAAAGAGTTGAAAGTAAAGAATTTCAATCATTAGTGAGAAAGACCTTCCGAGAGTGGTCTGGTGCCGAGAGCGAAGAAAAGCGGAAATATATAAGAAACATCCTGTCGAATGCCGCTACAACGAAAGTCACCAGCGATGATGTTATCCGGTTGTTTATTGACTGGATAAACAAATATTCAGAAATGCACTTTCAAGTTATAGCAGCCATTTACAATAGCAACGGTATTACGCGAGGTCAAATTTGGAAAAAAATTGGCAAGGGGGCTGTCCGTGAGGATTCCGCTGATGCGGACCTTTATAAACTCTTATTTCGTGATTTGAGTACTGGTGGGATTATTCGCCAGCATCGTGAGACTGATCGCTTTGGTAATTTTATCCCAAAGGAAACAAACAGCCGCTCTAAAGGTAGCGGTCCTAAGCCTCTCGTCTCAGCTTTTGATAATGAGGAGGGTTACGAATTAACGGCTTTGGGGCAACAGTTTGTTCATTATGCAATGACGGACTTACCTCTTAAAATTGAATTCGCTGTTGATCCAGAAGAGCCCTAACCAGTCGCTACACCGGATCGCAGCCCGCTGGGCTGCTCCCGGTGAGCTTTTCGTTATAGATAAATTAGGAGCATAATATGGGTAAGGATGAAATTATTTTTGAGACTTGCAAATTGCTAGTTAGGCATTTTAGAAACCTGATAGATCATAATGGGTTTGGTTTCCATACAAGAATATTTTCCCATATGCTTCATCCAGAAAAAGAATTTATATTCATCGGCTCATCACCAGAATCACTTTCAGAAAACGATATTTATCCCGAGCACGTAGTTCCTTGCGCGGTTCTGCTACGTGAGTGCCGTAGAATGATATTAGAAAACCAACCTGATTCTTATATTGCGGAACTCCTTCAAAAACATTGGAAACTTGCCCATATAACAAAAAAACAAGCTCAGCGTTTAGACATCAATCTTCGGCTCAAGAATATTATGCCATCTGGTTGGACTTTTGAAACAGGTAATAGCTTGGCAAGATTGGAAGCAGCGAATATTAAACTCATTAGATAAAATCACTTATAACGAGTCACTGCAGCCGACCGCTTTCAGCGGCGGCTGACCACGTCGTTCGGCAGTGAAAATTGTATATTATGATTAAATGTTAGAGGTTGAATAACATGGATGTCTATGAACAACGAATAATTGTCTATGCCGATATACTCGGCTGGAGCAATGCCTGTAAAGACTTGTCTCAGTTTCCTTTGCTCAAAAAAGCAGCGGATGAAATCGCAGACTATGCACGGAAATTTTCTTTACCAGTTAAAGAATCGCTCAAGAATGCACAAGGGGTATCTCCAGCAACTATTGCGCAACACGCTGAAATCCAGTTTTCTTTTTTCTCTGACAACTTTGCGATTTCTGTACCGGTTGATCATGATCACGTCAAAATGATTTTTAAAATTATCGCTTTCGCAACGCACGAGTTGCTTAGGGCAGGGTTCTTGATCCGGGGTGCCGTTACTTTGGGAGACCTCTACCATGATGACGCTGGCGTAATTTTCGGCCCAGCAATCGTTGAAGCCGTAGATATAGAAAAGAAAGCTTGCTATCCTCGCATAGTATGTGGTGATAGATTAATAGAATTCCTAGATAAGACTGATTACAAGAATAATGTAATAATCAGTGACCTCAATAAAAAATGGGTCGCAAATATAGCTTGTGGGAGTATCTTCGCAATGACTGACCTCAACAAGATAATAGAGGGAAAACTCCCGACGCAAAACCAGTTCAAGGACAAATGGCAGTATATGCAAGATATGCTTCCACTTATGTATAAGGCTTCTGGAATCAGTAAATAATTAATGGGCGTTGTACTATTAAATTAATTGCCCAACCCGTCGCTACAGCCGATCGCAGCCCGCTGGGCTGCTCCGGCTGAGCTTTTTGTTAGCCATGCATACGAAAGGTTATAAAAAATGATAAGCAATCTTGAAAAATACAAAAAAGATTTAGAAGCTCTGATAAAAAAAGGCGAATTGCTCTTTATGGCCATGCAAAACGATTGTTACCCAGAACAATTCGCAGAGGCGCTTGGAGTTGAAGCAAAAGAATACATTAAGTCCCTCCCAATATTTAAGAATGACTATCAAGCATGGTACTCAGAAGCCAAAGTTGTAATTAAGCAATTGCTTCCTGATAGGCTGTCGGATTTTGAGCGGCACTATGAGAAACCAAAACCACGAAAAGATATTACCTACGACAATTATCGTATAGAAGACTACTTGCAGGGATTGAATGTTACCCGTGGTTTGGTAAAGGAAAAGGTTGTCGGTCCTGATGCTGCGATACCTCAGTTTGAACAACAATTAGCAATCTTAAAGTCGGTTTCATCTCGTTTTGAAAGCTCTCTATTTGATATACGTCAACTCGTTCAAGCAGACCTTTTTGACTCTGAGCTTGAAGCTGCGAGAGAGCTTATTAAGCATGGATTCCTACGCGGCGCTGGTGCTATAGCTGGCGTGGTATTAGAAAAACATCTCGCACAAGTTGCTAAGAATCATAATATTCAAACACGAAAAAAGGATCCAACAATAAGCGACTTTAATGACCTACTCAAAAATGGTGGAGTCTTAGCAGTTCCTGCCTGGAGGCAGATACAAAGACTTGGAGATATTCGTAACTTGTGCGACCACAATAAAGATAGAGAACCAACAAAGGACGAGGCTCAAGAGCTTGTTGATGGCGTGGAAAAATTTACTAAAGCATTATTTTAAAAAAGGCTAACCAGCCAATACAGCCGATCGCTACGCTCCGGCTGATTTCTTCGTTATCTAAGAATGACTTGACAGATATGCATAGATGATGCATACTTAAGCATACTAATTGTATGAGGTGAAGCTATGAGAACAACTTTGAATATCGAAGATAATCTAATGAACAAAGCATCAAAAATGACTGGAATCAAAGAAAAAACCGCCCTCGTTAAGCTTGGGCTTGAGGCGCTTATTGCCAGGGAAAGTGGTAAGAGGCTTGCAAGGCTCGGTGGGACACAAAAACATTTGGAAGCAATACCAAGAAGAAAAGGGGCATTATAAGAAATGGTTCTTGTGGATACATCGGTTTGGGTTTCACATTTTAGGGATGGAAATGATGAACTTGCAAGCCTGCTCGATGATGGAAAGGTGCTATGCCACCCACTGATTGTAGGGGAACTTGCCTGCGGGAATCTTAAGGACAGAGCCGTCATCCTTTCGTTTTTACAATTGCTGCCGATGAGCATTGAAGCCGAACATGCAGAAGTATTGTCATTTATAGATGATAACCGTTTAATGGGAAAAGGGATTGGCTATGTGGATGCCCATCTAATTGCATCCGCTGTATTGACGGGTGTACCTATCTGGACACTGGATAAGAAACTGGCGCAAACTGCGGATAGCTTGTATAAAAATTACCTAAAAAATAGATAACAATACTCATCCAGCCGATCGCTTCGCTCCGGCTGATTTTTTCGTTGGCCCACGCGCTGCGCGCGTCGGCCAACGGCGGAACTAAGCTACCGCTTTTCAGTTCCTTTTTGGCGCCTGACAATTTATGCGCTTTATGATATTGAGGTGTATATAAAATACTTATTAGGCCTAGCGCGCTGATTCGCACGGCGCCAACAAGTCACTGAAGACGGTTGGCATTCTCATGCACTGGAAGCTTCGCTTCCCGCATGTTCATGCCACCGCTTAGTTCCGCCGTTGTGAAGAAAAATAAAAGGAGATCTCGATGCCTGATTCGCAAGTAATGAAAGTTGAACTTCATTATTTTTTTTCAGATGAATCGCATCAAATGGATGCGATTGTAAGACATCGTTGCGAGGGAGAACTTCTTAAGATAATTGAGGAGATTTCTAATGTCTTAAACATCATAATTACCCCACAAACTGAAGCATATGTAGAAGGTGGGCTTAAAGAAATCTGGTCTTTCGCAAAGCGCAATCAATATGTTCTTGGTGTTGTTACAGGTGTTCTTGTCAACGTGCTTTCTAATCAAATCAATATTGATCGGGAACATATAGATTTACAAAAGGAAAGCTTGCGTCTCGAAATTCAAGAAAAGAGATTAAACATTGAAAAGCTGAAAAAAGAGATTGAAATCGGTGAACCTAAAGCCCAAGAATTAATTACTGATCATATAGTCTTTATTTTGAACAACGAATATAGAGTAATAAGATCACGTTCTGATTTCTACAAGAATCTTCAAGGTTATGAAAAAATAACAAAAATATCAGGGCAACAAACAAACTCAAATAATCAACCTATTTCAGAACCGATAATCGTCGAGCGCGAACAATTTAAAAATTTTATTCTTTCAACTGATGAGCTGCCTACGGAAATTGATGAGGCAGCATCCATAGAAGTAGTTTCCCCTGTATTAAAGAAAGGAAAATATAAGTGGAGAGGGATTTATAAGGGAAGCCCAATAGATTTTTATATGAAAGATAGCGAATTTAAGAATTCGATATTTCACCAGCAGGTTTCGTTTACTAATGGGGTCTCACTGGAGTGCGTGCTGGTTATTTCAAAAAAAATGAATGAAATAGGAGACATATATGTATCAAACTATTCTGTCCCGATAGTAATTTCATATCATTTTGGCGTAGATACAATTGAAACAACTCAAGGGAAGAAGTATTTCAGAGACAAAGAGCACCAGGATAATCAACTTGAATTATTCGACAAGTGAGAAATGCATAACCCGTCGCTCAAGCCGATCGCGGCCACAGGGGCCGCTCCGGCTTAGCTTATCGTTGGCCCACGCGCTGCGCGCGTCGGCCAACGGCGGAACTAAGCTACCGCTTAGTTCCGCCGTTGTGAAGAAACCGAAATATGATAAATAATCCTTATACGCTTTCTAAATCTATTAAATTGCTTCCTTCTTTTGTCTGCTATGCAGATATATTGGGTTATTCATACCTGAGTAAAAAAGCGATAAATTCTGGAAGTGGATTGCAGTTTCTGAATAAGTTGCATAAAGCGTTAACTGATGCCTATGAACGCATTCGGGAACATTCAAAAGGTTGGGGAAATGATCCATCCTATGCGGTGAAGGTCTTCACTGATAATATTGTTGTTGGATATCCCTTGCGTAGACACGGCTTTGATTTTGGCGAGCCTGAATTAGGCGACATTCTCAGCTTTTTTTCTGAGTTTCAGGTTGGGCTTTCCATGGAAGGTTTTTTTCTCCGGGGTGGCGTTGCATTTGGAGATCATTATATGGATGATGATATTGTTTTCGGTGATGCTTTATTACAAGCTGTTGCTCAAGATAAAAATGGCGGACCTCCTCGGATATCGCTGACTCCATCTGCAATAAAGATTGTGCGGCATCAATTGGGCTTCTATGGCGAAGCAAATTGGGCGCCGCAGCATGAAGATCTTTTAGAAGACGCTGATGGAACAATATTTCTTAATTATCTTGGTGAAGCATTCTGTGCATTTCCAGAGGGGGGTATTTTTTTTGAGCTTATTGAAGGACACCAAATGAATATAATAAATGGCTTAAGGGAGTACAGAGGCAATCCTAGTGTAAGGGCAAAATATGAATGGGCCGCACGATATCATAATTTTGTATGCAGTGAATTTGTAGCGCGACACCCTATCCCAGTTGACGCTGATGCAGATGAAATGCATGCATTAGCACATGGAGAAGCACAGAAACTTTTGAATTATAAGATAGATATAGATGTATTGGCTGCAATGCCACGTCGTATGACTATAGCTCCCATCAAATTAAGAAGGACTGAATAGATTTTGGCACAACAAGACAATCCACCGGACGCTCGTACCTCGCGCCGGTGATCGCTACGTTGGCCTTAAATAGATGTTTCCATAATGCACACAATGTGCTAACATACAATCATGAAAAGCATAAACTGGAACACAGAAAAAAGTGTCGCGCTTAAGTCGTCTCGGGGCATCTGTTTTGAGGATGTTGTGTTTTTTATTGAAAGGGGTGACATATTAGATGACTACCTGCATCCCAATCAGAAAGATTATCCCGGACAGCGAATTATGGTTATTAATATTGCCAATTACGCCTATCTCATTCCTTATATCGAGAATGATGAAGAACTATTTCTGAAAACCATCATTCCAAGTAGGAAGGCAACACAAA
>JANXZU010000026.1 GCA_025355345.1 Syntrophaceae bacterium | reverse complement strand
ATCAACATATTCCGCCGCAACATTTAACGGCCCGATAACCGCGTCCAGACAGTCATCAACTCCCTGAACAATCTTGCGGAAATCACCCTGGTGCTTGGAAGCGTCCGCCCGAGTTGCCAGCTTGCCTTCAACTGCCGCTTTGGAAAGAAGGCCTGCATCGGCTACCAGCATATTCACCGCGTCTATACACTGATTGAGGTTGTTCTTGATTTCATTAAAGTCACCATTATAAGAATCGGAAATCTTCGGAGGAATATCACCCTTGGAAATACGGTCAACATATTCAGCAGCTACATTTAACGGCCCGATAACCGCGTCCAGACAATCATCAACGCCCTGAACGATCTTGCGGAAATCACCCTGATGTTTGGAAGCGTCCGCTCGTGTTGCCAGTTTGCCTTCTACTGCCGCCTTGGAAAGAATACCCGCGTCAGCAACAAGCATGTTCACTGCATCAATACACTGGTTGAGGTTATTCTTGATCTTGTTAAAATCACCGTTATAACTGTCAGTAATCTTATCCGGGATTTTACCTTTACTGATATCCTCAACATAAGTTGCCGCTACATTTAACGGCCCGATAACCGCGTCCAGACAATCATCAACACCCTGAACGATCTTGCGGAAATCACCCTGATGTTTGGAAGCGTCCGCTCGTGTGGCGAGTTTGCCTTCAACTGCGGCCTTAGCCAAGACACCCGCATCAGCTACCAGCAGGTTCACCGCATCAATACACTGATTGAGGTTGTTCTTGATTTCATTGAAGTCACCATTATATTTGTCGGTAATCTTCGGGGGAATATCACCCTTAGAAATCCGGTCAACATATTCAGCAGCTACATTTAACGGCCCGATAACCGCGTCCAGACAATCATCAACACCCTGAACGATCTTACGGAAATCACCCGAATGCTTTGAAGCATCCGCGCGTGTTGCCAGCTTGCCGTCAACTGCCGCCTTGGAAAGAATGCCCGCGTCGGCAACCAGCATGTTTACTGCATCAATACACTGGTTGAGGTTATTCTTGATAGTATTGAAGTCGCCATTGTAGGTTTCAGTGATCTTTGCCGGAATATTGCCTTTGGAAATATCATCAACATATTTTGCCGCAACATCCAGAGGAATAACAATCGCATCAATACACTGATTAATCCCTTCCAATATTTCTTTATCGGAACCACTGACTCCTTTTAAGTCTGCCCTTGTTTTCAAACGACCCTGGACAATTTCCTTGACCAAGTCATTTACTCTCTCCAACACCGCGGAGCTTTCATCTGCCCCGCCCGGTCCCTTTGCTCCGCTTGGTTTCATGGCTTCTTCCTTTCTTAATGAATCTGTTGAATTACCACCGATTGTTTTTTCATTCCGTCCGCCTTGAGCTACTTTCGTGTTTGCAGCCACATTTTTTTTCTCAGGTACGGACCCCTTCCGCGCACTGCTAACTGCTTTTATGATTTTACCTGCCACAGACTTACCCTCCTTAATTTTATTATCCCGTTTGAGCTTCTTTTCTCATGCTTTGACGAATATTTCTTAATGACTCCACCAGCAAGGACTGGCCGTTACCAAAGACAGGATCTCCATGGCCAAAATATATCGCCCGAACCTGCTTTTGCGCTAGTCTCTTGACGGCATTAATATAGTCTTCCTCATAAACACCGCTATCCAATCCTCGAACCATGACTGATGTGTCCCCAACAAAAAGAACTTTTTTACTGGCGTTATAAAGTGAAACGGAATCACTGGAGTGACCCGGCGTATGAATAACTTCAAAATACTGGTCACCAATCAGTATTGTTTGCCCGTCCGCAAGAACATTTGTAGCTCCTTCTATATGTGGAGAAAAGGCATAGACGATCGGATTGTATTCTTTTATTATCTGGGGCAGAATGCTCATATGATCGGAATGATTGTGCGTTAGAATTACCTGATCAACCTTCTTTTTACCTACACCCATATTCATCTTATTAAGAACATCAATAATTGATGGATCGCTGCCGACATCAATAAGTGTGGAAGGATCATTCATCTTTTTCCATTCACCAAGAATCAGGTAAACATTGGAGGTGTAAACATTATTCATGCCTTTAATATTGATAATCTGCATTACTACGCCTCTACTTTACGAAATACCTGTCCATCAGAGACCAACTGCTCAAAAAGATGGCTGATTTCTTCCGGCATTTTTTGCGTGTGTTCAGTCACAAATATACCGCCTGTTTCCAAGGCTTTATGAAACATGCGGATAACGGCAATGCGTTCAGCTTGATTAAAGTGCAACAGCACATTCTTGCAAACAATGAGACTCAGGCCATCCTTGATCGGCAAAAGAGACAGAAGATTGTGGTGCTGCGGTTCAACAAGATTTCTTATTTTATCAGTCAGCCGGAAGTAGCCTTTTTGCGCATCCGGTTGAAAATACTTTTCAAATAAATTAGCAGGAATCCTCTGCAATTCATCCCAGGGATAGCAGCCTTCTTTGAGGATTTTTAAAAGCGGTTCATCATAGTCCGTCGCGTAAATTTTAATGTTGTTTAAGGCAAAGTAATTCATCGTCTCCGCAAGTAGTATAGCCAACGTATATGGCTCCTGCCCCATGGCGCAACCGGCATCCCAAATGCTGATTTTGCTGCGCCCGCTGGCTGCCTTGATCATAAAATTAACCGCATGTTCCAGCGGTGTTTGATCCCGAAAAAAGAATGTAAAAGCCATTTTTGTTTTCCTTTGCGACGCTTAATCGTACAAGGCCAAAATCTAAGATTCTTCAGCCACAGCGCCCGATACTAATTGTGAAATATCTATAATCAAGGCTACTGTACCATCGCCAAGAATTGTCGCACCGGACACTTCCTTGATTTGCCGGTAAAACTTGCCCAGGTTTTTGATGACCGTTTGATGCTGGCCAATTACCTGATCGACCACCAGCCCGAACCTGTCATCCCCGACACGGCTGATGATAACCTGCTCAATTAACGGTGGATCACCCATAATCCCGAAACGTTCTCGCAGAGGTATGTAAGGAACAACTTCTCCGCGGATATGCACGATGTTGCGGCCGTGCATTTGCTCGACATCCGCACGGGTTAGTTCCACACACTCTTCAATCGCGGATAAAGGCAGGACGAAGAACGATTCGGCAATCCGCACAAGAAGGCCGTCAATAATTGCCATGGTCAAAGGCAGCTTCAGCGTTATTGTTGTCCCGACATTTATTTTGCTCTCAATAACTATGGTGCCATTGAGGCCGTCAATGCCCTTTTTCACTACATCCATGCCTACACCACGACCGGAAACATTGGTTACTGTTTTCGCCATCGAAAAACCCGGGGCAAAGATCAGGGCAAATATTTCCTTCTCAGTTAATTTATCGTCGGCTGAAATAATATTTTTTTCTATTGCTTTGCGACGAATTGCCTCAGCATCAAGGCCCGCGCCATCATCATTAATATGGATAAGCACATGAGCCCCGGCATGCTGAGCGGTTAAACGAATCGTGCCCTGTCTTTGCTTGCCCTTCTGCTCTCGAACGGCCGGTGGCTCTACGCCGTGATCAATGCTGTTGCGGATGAGATGAATGAGCGGATCGTTTAACTTTTCAATAACTGTTTTATCGAGTTCCGTATCCGCGCCTTCAGTCACCAAAGTAATCTGCTTGCCTAATTCTTCCGATAAATCACGCACCAGACGCTTAAAGTTGCTGAAGGTATTGCCAATAGGCAGCATACGGATACTCATAGTGTTGTCCCGCAGCTCGGCTGTCAATCTTTCCACTTCTTCTGCCACCAGAACTAAATCGGCATCGTTGACCTGCGCGGCCAACTGCGAAAGCCGCGATTGAACGGTAACCAGCTCACCCACCATATTCACCAGGCGATCGAGCCTTGCGGCCGGAACACGGATTGTTGAGCTTGTATCTGCCGCCCTGTTTTTTTCCCTCATCTCGTGCACATGCTGTTGCTCAGCCAAAGCTGATCGAATTTTATCAGGTGCCACCAGACCCTCTACAACCAGCAGTTCACCGATTTTCTTATGATCGCCCATTAACTTTTCAACTACTTCACGAGAAACGTCTCCGCGTTCAATTAATATTTCACCTAATTTTTTGTATTCATCTCTCTCCTCTGCACCATCCTCGTCAACCGCTTCAATCTTCAAATCACAGTCATCTTCAACAAATATAAAAACATCTTTAACCGCGTTGAGCCCCTGATTAGTGGTCAACATTATATCCCAGTATGTGTAGCAGTATTCCGGATTTAATTCGGAAAGCAGAGGAATTTCGTCTGTCTGCGCAATAAATTTACAAACACCCATTTTCCGCATTTCCGTAATCAGCAGTGTAGTATTTGTCCCACGCGAGAAGATATCCTTATGCGGCCTGAACCGAATCCGATAAGTAACTTTTTGATTGGCTGGTTCGGGCGACAAGAGTTCCTTTGTTTCCGCTTTTGCCTGCCGGGGTTTATCTTGACCGGTTTTATCTGTTACTAATGAAAGGAATTTCTGGAAGGCCATGGTTAGTCTTGCCGCCTCATCTGCGTCAGCTTCATCCGGTCCTTCAATCATCCGGCGGATTTGATCACAGGAAGATAGCGTGAGATCAATCAGTTCTTTGTTTGCTATTATTTTTCCATTACGCAATAAATCATAGACTGTCTCAATGTCATGGGTAAAAGCGGCAACCTTGTCAAAACCGAACATTGCGCCTGATCCTTTGATGGTATGCATCGCGCGAAATATTTTTGAAATAAGTTCGTTGTCGACAGGATTTTGTTCCAACTCCAAAAGCGAACTCTCCAGCACGGAAAGTAGTTCGTAGGCCTCTTCCCTAAATATGCTTTCGTTTTGATCCATTATCCCAGCACCTTTCTGATTACAGCGAGTAGCTGATCGGGTTTAAAGGGTTTGACTATCCATCCGGTTGCTCCGGCATCTTTGCCTTCCTGCTTTTTTTCCGCCTGTGATTCCGTAGTGAGCATAACAATAGGAATAAACCGGTAAGCGGGATTCGCCCGAACTGCACGGATCAACCCTATGCCGTCAAGATTGGGCATGTTCAAATCGGTAATTATCATTTTTGCGGCGGATGAATCGAGTTTGCCCAAGGCATCCTGGCCATCAACCGCCTCTATCACAGCGTAGCCCGCCTGCTTCAAAGTAAATGAAACCATCTGGCGAATGGACGCTGAATCATCAACTGTCATGATTGTATCAGGCATTATGCGCTCCTCTTAATTTTCCATAAACAGGTATTTTCTTTGTCTATACTGCAGCCATGCTCCCGCAAGAAGCCGTTTAAGCCGGCAGTATTTTTAGCAACTCCCGTACTGCTGTCAATTAACTCAAAATATTTTTTTGAGTTTATGGCGGTCTTATGCGCCGAGCAGAAAAGCTGCAGCGCGGATAAGTCAATCTCTGTCACTGCCCTTAAATCTATAGCTACTTTTCCAGATGCCTTGAGCGCCTTGATCAACTCAGCACGCACCTCAGAAATCTGACTTACAGTAAGGGTACCCTCCACTACTACTGTTCCTTCTTTATTTGTTTTTCCCAGTGCAAAAGCCATTAATTACCTCCCTCACTGTCTTTTGGTTTATCGTATTGATTATCCGCTTTAAAATTCAGGCGGGTAATAACTTCCACCACATCTAAAAAATCGCTATCCCGGTAAGTAATCAGCCGCGGACGCAGAGTGTGGGCTAGAAATGCAGTTTCCGGATCATCATCCGACAAAATTAAAATTATCCGGTGATCAATTATTAATTCTTTTATTGAAATGACTTTTTGCATTTCAGCTAAGCTTGAAATTTGCATGATGATGATAAAATCATCAGAGAAAAAAGAGCGCAGATGATCTTCCATGTTTTTCAAACTGTATAATATTTTGAATTTTTCTAACGAAAAGATTAATTCAATGATTCGTTTGAGTTTACGGAAGGCGCCATCCGCCACCGGGCAATAATAAATGATATTCATTTTGCTTCCTCTAAAACATAAGCGAACTTGTACGGCTTTTATTCAATGACATTCATTAATAGCACTAACAATGCCAATTAAATTTTTACCGACTTTCCGAATAAACTATTTATATATTCGCAGTTAATTCGAATATATAAATAGTTAAGGTTGAAAAATGTGTTTGGGAGGAGTTGGCGAAAGAAGGTATTGATTGGACGGAATTCGTCCGCTTTAACCGGATTCAATCCTATGAAAGCGGATTTTGATTTACAGGCCGGTGAAAGAATGCAGGAAGGAACAAACGGAGCTATCACCGAACGAGACTTTTATTGGATTTATTTGTCTTTGCTAGGGAGTGGAACAACCAAAGCAATCTCGTTAGCTCTTGAGAATACTTAGATTGCCACGTTCACTTTCGTGAACTCGCAATGACAAATGAGGATTGCGACACAGTTTCTCAGCACCCTGAATAACCTAAATACCCTGAAGGGCACTATAGGGTCACCGTGGAGGCATCTGTGACGGGGCATTTAAAGCAATTTGGTATTAATTTTTGATTTCGTATTTTTTAAGAAGTTCATAAAGACGGGAACGGGAAAGACCGGAAATATTACAGGCCATTTTTATATCAGCAGCGCACAAGGCCATCAACTGCTTTAAATATTTACTCTCGGTCTCACTGATAGCTGCATCTCTTAAATCACTTAGCTTGGGCAGGGAAGCTGCAGGTTCCATGGTTTGTTCTTTTTTAGATTCTTTCTTTTTACCAATAGATTTAACGGCTAGATTTACTCTTATATTGGTGGGTAAATGCTGTGGATATAAAACCGGATCATGAGAAGCTGCCGACATAGATCTTTCCAACGCGTTAAAAAGCTCGCGAACATTCCCTGGCCAACTATAACTTTGCAGCACATCAATGAACTCCGGAGAAAAATCTTTCAGTTCAATTCCACTGCGCTTGCAAAGCTTGCTCACATAATATTGAGCTAATTCTTTTACATCTTCCAGACGATTTCTCAGAGCCGGAACTTCAATATGGACAGTACGGATACGGAACAATAGATCGCTGCGAAAAGCTCCCTCTTCAACCATCTGCTCTAAATTACGGTTAGTCGCCGCAATTAATCTGAAATTACTTTCAATTTCAACTTTGCTGCCTAAAGGCCGAAAACGCTTCTCCTGCAAAACCCGCAAAAATGTTTTCTGTATTGTCAGCGGTAATTCACCAATTTCGTCAAGAAACAAAGTGCCTCCGTCAGCCTGAAAAATCAAGCCGGCCTGTGAACGGTCCGCACCTGTATATGCTCCTTTTTCATAACCAAAAAGCATGCTTTCCACAAGCGTTGCCGAAAGAGCCGCGCAATCAACTACTACAAAGCTTTTTGCAGCAAGCCTGCTGTTTTCATGCACAGCCAGAGAAATTAATTCCTTGCCTGTGCCCGTTTCACCGGTTACTAAAACATTAGCATCTGACCCCGCCGCATGTGCAACCTTTTCCAGACAGACCTGCATTGCCTTGCCGGAACCAATAATGTTTGTGCTTTTTAGTACGGTCTGTTTACTTATGGTTTTCGCCTGCCTGCATTCCAGAGCGCGAATTAAAGGCAAAACCATCGCATCCAGCGATGAAGGCTTAATTATATAATCCCACGCGCCGCTCTTAATCGCCAATTCTGCTCCTGCGGCTTCGGCAGCACCGGTCATTATTATGACTTCAGGCTTTGACGAATTTTCACGCATCTTTGAAATTGCTTCCAGCCCGTTGCCGTCCGGCATATGCACATCCAAATAGACGAAATCAAAAGGCTGCGCTTGCGAATAAGAATAGCCTTCCTGAAGGGTTAACGCATACTTCACCCTATGCCCCATACCTTCAATCTTGCGGGAAAGAAGAGTACAAAGTTTTTTTTCATCATCAATAATTAGAACATTGGCCTTCATGATTTCACATCTCTGCTAAAATTATTTTTAATATCCGAAGCCTCAAACTTATTAATGGTTTTAATTATACATGATTTGTATCGGCTAAGCTAATATAATATTTATACCGTTGCTTTCAAAACCCAGTCGCAGATGACCTTCAGGTTACTTCGTTTTTGCAATTGGGGTCTCACTAAATAAAATATAAATTTTTGAAAGCTTACTTGGCATTATGCCCAGTTAAGAAACCCTTTAATGTTTAAAACTAATTTAGCATTAGAACTATTTATATATAATCCTCTTTAACCGGAATTTGTCCAGAAAAATCGGACAAATTCCGGTTAATTTATATCTCTTTTATTGATATTGCCCACAACACTATCTATTGCTATTTTTTATGTATCTAAATTTACAAGCATAATTAATTATTGATTTATAAAGCCATAAATTTTTTAATTGGCATTGTTACTGCTCTAATGGCATCGGAGTGATACTTTGTTTAAAGACTACTATTATCAGATTAAAAGGAAAGGAATAACAAATTATGGAAACACGAATCCTAGTGGTTGACGATGAAGTCGCAATCGGCAAACTGATGGCAAGGGCATTGACGAAGGCCGGCTTCGAAGTCCAAACTGCCACCAGCGCCGAGGAGGCGCTGGAAATAATCAAGACATACAAATACATGGTCTTCTTTCTGGATTTAAAACTCCCCAAAATGAACGGAATTGAACTTTGCCGCATTATCCGCAAAAATAACCCGCTCACCATCTGCTACGCGGTTACCGGCTATGCCAGTACCTTTGAGGTATTTGACTGTCGGGAGGCAGGGTTTGAAGACTATTTCACCAAGCCAATTAAAATACAGGAAATCCAGGGAGCCGCCGATCAGGCCTTTAAGAAGCAGGCCTGCTGGAAAAGAGATGCATAAAAATAAGGCTGAAGGAAAGAATTGAATTCCCCCCTTTGCTTGTGCCCTCTCCTGACCCTATATTGAGCCTATAGTGACCTTTAGGTCATTTAGGTTATCACGGTACAGACGGGGATTTTCTTTGTAGGACGATTTGTGTGCCTGCTTTTTAGGGTAGACTAATACAGCGAAAAGGTCATAAAAGTTATGGACAGCAAATGAGATTTCAAGATTTAGAAAACGGCAAGCGTATCACTATTCATCCGGGAGAATATTATGTGGCAAGTAAAGAATCTGTCATAAGCACTCTGCTGGGCTCTTGCGTATCGGCTTGCCTTTATGACCCTTACAATAAAATTATCGGCATGAATCACTTTCTTCTCAGTAACAAGATTTACGCAAGAGAAATGCCCATGTGTATTACGGAAGCGGGCAGATACGGCATTCATTCTATGGAACTATTGCTCAATGAGATGTGGAATAGGGGTGCCAAGCGCACTAATTTAAAAGCCAAGGCTTTTGGCGGCGCTACTGTCCTGAAAACTGGAGATTCATCAACGAGCAATTTTTTTGCAGTTGGCGAAGTAAATTCAAGATTTATCAAAGAGTTTCTTCAAAGCGAAAAAATACCGCTGGTGTCTTCCGATTTGGGCGGTACAGTTGGCAGGGTGATTCATTTTCATTCAGCGGATTTTGCAGTTTATGTAAGAAAAATGAACAAAACAGATAACAATCTGGTAAAAAGAGAACAACACTACTGGAAGAGAACCCTTCGGAAGCAAGAGGAAGAAAGCACTCAGGTTGATTTGTGGTAGTAAGAAAATACCGACTATTGACATTTCAAATAATTATCCTTAGAGTGAAATCCTATGAATATTCTGACTTATTTAACAGCCGCGGCCTCAGTTATTTACCTCGGTATGGGATTCTATGTATGGTTTGTCGATAAAAAATCCCCAGTCAACCGCGTGTTTCTCTTTACCTGCCTGTCATTCTTTATCTGGAGCTTTGCCTACGGCTTTTTTTATCTGGCACCAGACAAAGCGGACGCCTGGTTCTGGTATAGAATATCATCCCTGGGTTGGATCAGCTTTTCGAGTCTGATCCTTCATTTTTTTCTTCTGATGACCAACAGAAATAAGATGCTGAGGTCACCACTTCTCTATCTCTGGCTTTATCTCCTGCCACTTCTTTTTATATATAGATCATTTACCGGCGTGCTAATTTCCGTCGATTTTAGCCCTACAGAATGGGGATATTTCGAAGTGCAAGAGGGGAAGTCGCCTTGGTATGTTGGCTTTTTCGCTTATTATTTATTCAATATATTTTCCGGTCTCTACTGCGCGTGGCAATATGGCAGGAAAAGCAGCTTGAAACGTGAAAAGATGCAGTCGAAAATTATAGTCTTCACAGGCTTTGCAAGCTTTCTTTTGGGATCGCTTTCTAATATGGTACTGCCTGCGCTCGGCTTCCGTATCCCGGCGGTAGCACCTCTTCTAATCCTTATCTGGGGATTCGGCATCTGGTATTCAATAGTCCGGTATAAACTGATGACAATCAATTCCGCCCTTGTTGTAGAGCAGGTCATCACCAGAGCAAAAGACATCATTATCCTGATAAACAATGAAGGGAATATAATTAAAATCAATGATCAGGTAAAAGAGATGATCGGCCCCGGTGCTGCTAATGTCATCGGTAAACCGATATCTGTACTTTTTATGGGAGACAGTAACCTTCTGGAGACGATCATAAATGCCGGGGCAGAATTTTATAATAATCAAAAGCCCCGGATGATGATGGTTAGCGCTGACGGCGCCGGTATTCCGGTAATGCTTTCTGCTGCACAGATAAAAGATGACTCCGGAGACGTCATCGGTATCGTTCTGGTCTGCCAGGATAACCGCCAGACCGAAGCGCTGCAGAAGAGCGAGGAACGGTTCAAGCAACTTGCTGAAGTATTTCCCGAAACAATTTTCGAGGCGGATGCAGAGGGTCTTCTTACTTATGCGAATAAACGCGGTCTTGAATACTATGGTTACACTCCGGAAGATATTTTAAACGGCATGAATATAGTCAAAATGATTGCACCTGCTGACCACAACATTGTGCTGCAAAGACTAGCGGGAAAAAGCCAGGGTATTAATGAGGGATATCTGAAATTTCAGGCATTGAGAAAAGATGGCAGCACCTTTCATGCCTTGGGTCTATCTGTCCCGATCAAAGTTGATGGCAAAACCGTTGGCGTGAGGGGATTTATAATCGATATCTCTGCCCAGAAAAAAGCTGAAGATGAACTCCAGATGACCAACATCCATCTGGAGAATGCCATCGCTAAAGCCAACGAAATGGCCATGAAGGCGGAACTTGCCAATATCGCCAAGAGCGATTTCCTGGCCAACATGAGCCACGAAATCCGAACGCCAATGAACGGCGTGATGGGCATGACCGGACTACTTTTGGATACAGAACTAACTGACGAACAACGCCGTTACGCCGGAATCGTGCAGGCCAGCGGAGAATCGCTACTGTCCATACTCAACGACATTCTTGATTTTTCCAAGATTGAAGCAGGCAAACTGGAAATTGAGACGCTGGACTTTGATCTGCGCGACATGCTCGACGACTTTGCCGCCGCGCTGGGCCTGCGCGCTCAAAGCAAAGGACTTGAGTTTATCTGTGCCGCCGCCCCTGAAGTGCCCACGTTACTAAGCGGTGACCCCGGTCGCCTGCGCCAGATTCTCGCTAACCTTACAGGGAACGCCGTTAAGTTCACCGACAAAGGCGAGATCTCCGTGCGGGCAAGCTTGATATCAAAATCAGAAGACGAAGTGGTTATACACTTTTCGATAAAGGACACCGGCATCGGCATCCCGATCAGAAAACAGGGTATTCTGTTTCAGAAGTTCACCCAGGCGGACACATCGACCACACGCAAATACGGTGGCACAGGCCTGGGCTTGGCCATCTCAAAGGAACTCACGGCGCTGATGGGCGGAGAAATAGGTGTAATCAGTGAAGGAGGACGAGGCTCGGAATTCTGGTTCACCGTGCGTCTGGGTATGCAAACCCGGCAGGAACGCAATCCCACGCCACCTGCCGATATTCGAGATGCGCATGTCCTGGTGGTGGACGACAATGCCACCAACAGAGAGGTTCTTATTGTCCAGTTGACAGCATGGGGTGTGCGGGCGGAAGAAACTCCTGACGGGCCTGCTGCCATTGAAGCTCTCTGTCGCGCCCGAGACGCAGGCGACCCATTCCGAATTGCCATTCTCGACATGCAGATGCCCGGTATGGATGGAGCCCAGCTGGCTGTTGCCATCAAGGCCGACGAAACGCTCAAAGATACAACGCTGGTGTTGATGACATCTCTGGGTCATCGGGGAGATGCTAAAATAATGGAGCAGATCGGATTTGCAGCATACCTGCAAAAACCAACGCGACAGTCGGAGATATTTAGCTGCCTATCCTCTGTTCTTACAGGCACCGTCAGCCAACCGCAGCAGTCCATCGTTCCGCGCCACGCTATCCACAAAATGCGCCGTGGCACAGTTCGCATCCTGCTTGCAGAGGACAACATCGTCAACCAGCAAGTTGCCGTGGGCATCCTCAAAAAGCTCGGCCTGCACGCGGACGCCGTTGCCAACGGCGCGGAAGCCATCAATGCCCTGGAAACCATACCTTACGATCTCGTGCTGATGGATGTGCAGATGCCGGTAATGGATGGACTGAAAGCAACTCAGGAAATCCGCAATCCCCGATCAGAGGTGCGCAATCACGAAATACCAATTATCGCCATGACCGCACACGCCATGCAGAGCGACCGTGATAGATGCCTGAAGGCGGGGATGAATGACTACGTGACTAAGCCGGTTTCTCCTAAGGCCTTGGCTGCGGCCATCGACAAATGGCTGCCGAAGGAGGAAAAAGATGAATATCCAATGATCAATACACAAAATCCAATGATGAATGAATTCTTGGATTTTGAAAATTCTCAACTCCCTGTCTTCGACAAGGCGGCTTTGCTTGATCGTGTAATGTACGATGAAGATCTGGCACAGCAGTTGATCGATACTTTTCTGGACAATGCCCCCAAGCAGATAGAGGCGCTGCGGGACTTTCTTGCGGCAGGAGACGTTAAGGCCGCCGAACGTCAGGCACATACACTTAAAGGCGCCTCCGCCAACCTGGGTGGCGAAGTCCTGCGGGCTCTGGCTTTTGAAATGGAAAAAGCGGCCAAGGCAGGTAATCCGGAATACGTCAAGGCCCATCTGCCCGAGTTGGAAAATCAGCTTGCCTTATTGAAACAAGCGATGACAAAATAACTAAGAATAACCGCAAAAGGAGAACACCTTGAAAACATTGATTGCTGAAGACGATGTCACCAGTCGCCTGCTGCTGCAGGAGTTGCTGAAAAGCTACGGCCCTTCCCACGTCGCCGTCAATGGTAAGGAGGCGGTAGAAGCCGCACTTATGGCAATGGAAGCCGGCGAGCCATACGATCTTATCTGCCTGGACATCATGATGCCGGAAATGGACGGACAGGAAGCACTCCGGAAAATTCGCGAACATGAAAAGACCAGAGAAATTTTGTCATCAAACGCGGCAAAGATTGTTATGACCACCGCGCTCGATGATATCAAAAACATAAAAACGGCATTTGATGGACTGTGCGACGGGTACCTGAATAAACCCATCCATAAGACGCATCTGTTGGAAGAACTACGAGAGCTGAAGCTGATCCCATAAAACAGAGAAATAAATATGAGAATTCTGATTGCCGAAGATTATAGACATTAAACTTCTATGATGCATGGCAGGAGCGAAGACGCATAATGACACTTGATTTGAATACTTTCTTCGTGGTAGCATACTTCGAAGCCGTGACTCTAAAGTGGCAAAACGCATAGGAAGACGGCAGCTATAATTAAGTGATTTAATCTAATTATTATACTTGAGGTACATTAAACAATGACATCTGACAATGAGACAGGCATGTTGTCAAAAGAAAAGTCCACGCCTGATGCAGATTCCGCACAAAACAATACGGACAAGATCAAGATCCTGATTGTTGAGGACGACAATACCACACAGTTGCTGTATGAAAAGGGCCTTTTCAATCAGGTATTTGATAAAAAATTGGTTGCTTCTGGTAAAGAGGCGCTTCTTGTATATAAGCAATGGCATCCCGATATGATCATACTGGACATACAGTTGCCGGAAATGAATGGGTTCCAGATATTGAAAGAAATTCGGACTGACAGTCAAGACAACAAGACGGCCATTGTGATGGCAACGTCGCGTTCCGACAGTGATGATGTCACGCGCTGCATTAAGCTGGGCATTGAAGGCTACATCGTCAAACCTTTTTCACTCCGTGAAATCGGAACTAAAATTATTAATTATTACGCGAAGAAAGAACCGGAACGCGCTCAGAAAGCCAATGTCCTGTGTCAAGAGATTTTGAAAGATTCCTCAATGCGATAGCTGCTGGATAAGGATAAATCAAACATAAAGAAAGTTACAAAAGGCGTTAGCGAAGGCCCAACGGGTGTGCAAACGGACGTAGCAAAGGAATAAAATAAATGAGCGGCGGACCCTTGTAAAAAAGCTAAAAACTTAATCATCGGGAATTGCCAACTTTACTAAACTTACAAGACAATTGAGACCTCTGATAACATGCAATATTTTGAGCGATATAAACAAAAAATAATCTTTTACGAGGAGATATGTAATTGATGAATCCCAATGTATTTAGAGAATACGATGTAAGAGGTCTTGTGAGTACCGATTTAAATGAAGAATTTGTATTCAACCTCGGCCGGGCAATCGGCACTTATGCTGCCGGATATAAAATAAAGAAGATGACTATCGGGCGGGATTGTCGATTAAGCTCTGACGATTATCACCATTTCTTAATTAAAGGCCTAAACAGCTCTGGTATTGAAATAATTGATATCGGTCTTTGCGCGACTCCCATGCTTTACTTCTCCATACGCTACCTGAATGTTGAAGGAGGCGTAATGATTACAGGCAGCCATAACCCTCCTGAATTCAACGGCTTTAAAATCTGTATTGGTAATGACACTATTTATGGTGAAAAAATTCAGGAATTAAGAAAGATAATGGAACTTGGACAATATGTAACGGGAAGCGCGTCATCATCTTTTCAAGATATTACTGCCGCGTATTCAAACTACCTTTTTGACAATGTCCAGATTACTCGGAAGATCAAAGTGGCCGTAGATGCCGGCAATGGAGTAGGCGGCAAATTCGCTCTGCCCATTTTGGAGCGCTACGGTTGTGAAGTTATACCCATATACTGTGAGCCTGACGGGCATTTTCCCAATCATTTCCCTGATCCTACTGTAGAAGAAAATCTGGCTGACTTGATAAAAATAGTCCACGATGAAAAAGCGGATTTAGGAATAGCATTTGACGGGGATGCTGATCGTCTGGGCGTTATCAGCGATACAGGCGAAATAATCTGGGGGGATAAACTGCTCCTTCTTTTTGCCCGCGAAATCCTCAAGCAAAAGCCCGGTTCCGCTATTATCGGCGAGGTGAAGTGCTCACAGGTTTTATATGATGGCATTAAAAAATATTCCGGTCGGGCGATTATGTGGAAAGCGGGGCATTCGCTCATTAAGGCCAAGATGAAAGAGGAAAAGGCTGTTCTAGGCGGAGAAATGAGTGGTCATTTATTTTTTGCCGATCGCTATTTCGGCTATGATGACGCCATCTACGCAGCAATTCGTTTATTGGAAATTATTTCTTCAACGGGACAAAAAATGAGTGATTTGCTCTCTGATGTTCCGCAAACTTTCGCCACACCGGAAATTAGAATTGATTGTGCCGACGACAAAAAAGCGCAGGTTGTGGAGAAAATAAAAAAACATTTTCATAATAACCCAGATTTAATCGAAATTGATGGAGTACGAATTCCTTTTGAGGATGGATGGGCGCTTGTCCGATCATCTAATACTCAGCCGGTAATAGTTTTACGTTTTGAAGCTTCATCGGAAGCCAGTCTGCAAAGAATCCGCAATGAGGTGGAGCCTCTTCTCATCATTTGAGTGCACTAGCCCAAAGCACTTTTAATGATTTCGTCCAGTTGCAAATACGCATCTTTTTGAGTGCCTGAATTTATTATGTACTCATCGGCTAGTGCTATGCATGTGGCAACTCCATAATTGATCTCCCGCTTGTCTCTCTCATCAAAATGCCGGGCGGAATCATCCGCCCTTCCCCTCTGTTCAATGCGGGTTAATCTTACCGCTCGGGGAGCTACAAAAGCTATAACAATACAATTTGCTTTGCTTTTTATAAATTCTATTTCCGGCCATGATCGCAAACCTTCTAGAAATACTACGAGAGCTTTGCACAACTCGTTTGTTTATTTCTTTCCATTACCTGTTCTTTTCTTGTTTTATCTTTTGATGTGCCGGTAAATTTCCTAGTTATTCAAAGCTAATATATTGATATTATTAATAATATAGCTTGACATCGT
>JANXZU010000001.1 GCA_025355345.1 Syntrophaceae bacterium | reverse complement strand
AAAGATCAGGTTGGGCAGACCGGAAAGGTTGTTTCTCCGAATCTGTACATTGCCTGCGGCATTTCCGGTGCGATTCAGCATTTGGCCGGTATGAGTTCATCCAAGTGCATTGTGGCCATAAATAAAGACGCGGAAGCTCCCATCTTTACCAAGGCTGATTACGGTGTAGTGGATGATCTTTTCAAGGTTGTTCCTGAATTAACTGCAGTCTGCAAAAAGATGATGGCATAACAAATTAGACTGATACCCTATAGAGCACAAGAGGCTGAAGACAGAAGGTAAAATCCTTCGGTCTTCAGCCCATAACCTTCAGTCTAAACCCCTTCAGCCTTTGTTTAAACATCAATTTTCGGAGGATCAATGGAACACGTAAACCCAATAGGAATAGGAAACGAAGGGCGCGAAGTCTTTTGGAATGCCCAGCACTTTGAGCCAATACTTTTTCTTTTAACTGCCGTGGCGATGGCTATATTTGCTTATGGTGTCTATCGGCGCTGGCAAATGTGGAAGGCCATGGGCAAATCGGAAATCCGCTGGGATAACATCGGCCAGAGAATCTGGCTGCTGATCAAAGACGGATTTTTACAGATAAAAACCTGGAGAGATCCCTATCCGGGGATTATGCACGGTTTGATCTTTTTCGGCTTTTTTGTTTTAATTTTTGGAGCCGCATTTGATGCCGGAGAATTCCATATAACCGAACCATTATTTAACTGGTCTTTTTTACGCGGGAATTTCTACCTGGGCTTTTCCTTCCTGATGGAAGTTTTTGGTCTGAGTGTGCTTCTTGGCGTACTAATGGCTCTTTTTCGCAGGTATGTGCTAAAGCCGGATCGCCTTGGCTACAAGGGAAAGCCGGATAATACTGCCGATGACGCGATTGTCCTTGTGCTTCTCGCCGGTATCATCATCACCGGATTTATCATTGAAGCCCTGCGGATTTATGCAACGAAGGATGTTGCAACAGGTTTTGCAACCTGGGAAGTATGGTCGTTTGTCGGTTGGACGCTTTCGCTTGCCTTTACCGGCATGGATATCAATACTGCCAAGCTTTTGCACAAAATCAGCTGGTGGATACATTCATTTATCGCCCTGGGCTTTATCGCCTACATTCCCTATTCGCGGCTTTTGCATATAATAACGACGCCCTTAAATCACTTCCTTTCGAATCTCAAACCGACAGGCGCAATTGAGCCTATTCGTGATTTTGAAAATGCGGAAGCTTTCGGTGTCGGTAAGCTCGAAGAGTTTACCTGGAAACAGATTTTTGATTCGGATGCCTGTACACGTTGCGGTCGATGTCAGGATGGTTGTCCTGCCTATCTGACTGGCAAGCCTCTGTCGCCAAAGAAGATGGTGCAGGATATCAAAACATATTGGCTTGAACAAGCCCCGGCAGCAATTAAAGCGAAGGTTGCCGCAGCCAAAGCAGGAACTGAAGGTGCACCTGCAGCAGAAGAAGCCGGCAAGGCATTGGTCGGAGAAGTTGTTGATTTGCATGAACTGTGGGCATGCACCAATTGTATGTATTGTATGGAACACTGTTCTGCGTCAATTGAACATGTGCCAAAGATTATTGATATGAGACGCTACAAGGTTTTGACCGAAGCTGATTTTGCTCCTGAACTGCAATTGACTTGCCGTAATATGGAAAACAACTCCAACCCCTGGGGCATTGGTTCCCATTTACGCGGAGATTGGGCCAAAGAGCTTGGTGTAAAAACGCTGGCAGAAGATCCCAATGTTGAATATCTTTTCTACGTCGGTTGCTCCGGCTCATTTGATGATCGTGGCAAGAAAATTTCCATTGCTCTTGCTAAAATTCTGCAGGCAGCCGGTGTAAGTTTTGGCATCCTGGGTAATGAGGAAGGCTGCTGCGGTGATTCAGCAATGCGCGCAGGCAATGAATACCTTTTCCAGTCTTTGGCCCAGACTAATATTGCGGTTATGAATGGTTACGGTGTCAAAAAAATTATTGCCGCTTGTCCGCACGGCTATAACTCACTGAAAAAAGATTACCCCAATTTTGATGGAAACTATGAAGTCTATCATCACACAGAAATCATCGCCAAACTAATCAAGGATGGGAAGATTAAACTGACCCAGCCACTGGAAGGGACATTTACTTATCATGATTCCTGTTTCCTTGGCCGCTATAACAATATTTACGATCAGCCCCGTCAGATTCTATCCGCAGTTCCAGGATTGAAACTGGTGGAAATGGAACGAAATCTCTCCAAGAGTTTCTGTTGCGGTGCCGGTGGTGCGAGAATGTGGATGGAAGAAGATATCGGAGAAAGGATTAACAATACCAGAACAAAACAGGCTATGGAAGTTAAAGCTGATACCATTGCTGTGGGTTGTCCTTTCTGTCTGACGATGATGTCGGATGGCATTAAAGATAATCAAATGTCCGAGACGATGAAATCACTCGATATCGCGGAAATTGTGATTAAATCTATGGGAATGGAAGAAAATAAAGTTCCCGTTGATGTTTGTGCAACATAATATATAAATTACAATGAATAATTAAAGGCCCACTCCTTAAAAAGTGGGTCTTTTTTTATGGCAATTTTGCTAAATTTAGTTTAACCTCCATAATCTTGTTTTTAACTTTAGTTTATTTTATGGTATTTATAAAAAAGGTAGGATCCTCACGGATTCTTTTGAAATTAATCTATTTAAAATCTAAGGAGGGTAAAGGATTATGGCAAGTTATCAGGATAAACCATGGCTTAAGTCTTATGAGAAAGGTGTGCCGGAAAAGATTAATTACGAAGAAATTTGTATGCCCGATTTTTTGGAGCGCTCGGTTGCTCAATTTCCCCAAAACAATGCCTTAATATTCATGGGATACAAAATTAATTTTGCGCAACTCAAGGATATGGTGGACAGGTTTGCCACTTGCCTGACTGATTTTGGCGTAAAAAAAGGAGATGCCGTATCCCTTCTGCTGCCCAATGTTATTCCGTGTGTTGTGGCCTATTATTCCATACTGAAAATCGGCGCCATCAACGTTATGAATAATCCCCTATATTCCGACCGTGAATTGGAACATCAGTTCAATGATTCCGGCTCCAAAGTTTTGATTACCCTTGATCTGCTCGGCAACCGGATGATTGATTTAAGGCCGAAGACTAAAATTAAGCAAATCATTTACACATCCATCGGCGATTATCTGCCGTTTCCGAAAAGCCTGCTTTTCCCACTCGTTGCCAAAAAGAAAAAGTTGGCCGCGGATGTAAAAGTGGCATCGGAAGTTTATAAGTGGAAAGATTGCATTGCCAAATACCAGCCCAATCCGCCAAAGGTGAAAAATTCATTTAGCGATGTAGCCATGTACCAGTACACAGGCGGCACTACCGGCGTTTCCAAAGGAGTGGAATTGACTCATGGTAATTTAAGCAAACAAGTGCAGCAATTGGCTGCCTGGTTCCCGACTTTTGAAAAAGGTGCGGAAGTAATGCTGGGTGCATTGCCATATTTCCATGTTTTCGGCATGTCGTGTTCCATGAATTTTTCTGTGTATCGAGCCTGGTCGCAAATTCTTGTCCCAAGACCTCAGCCCGAACCGCTATTGGAAAGTATTCGTAACTTCAAGCCATCGTTTGCACCGCTTGTGCCCACGATGTATATTGGCATGCTGAGCCATCCCGATTTGAAAAAAACTGATATGAGCTGCATCAAAGGAGCATTTTCCGGCAGCGCCCCACTGCCTCTGGAAGTTATCAGTGAGTTTGAAAAACTTACCGGTGCCACAATTGTTGAAGGCTTTGGCATGACAGAAACCTGCCCGGTTACCCACACTAATCCCTTTGCCGGCGGCGCCCGCAAAGCCGGTTCGGTCGGTGTTCCCCTTTCGGATACTGAATGCCGTATAGTGGATTTGGAAAATGGCATTGATGATATGCCTTTTGGCGAACGCGGAGAGTTAATTGTTAAAGGGCCGCAGATTATGAGAGGCTATAAAGGCAAACCCGAAGAGACAGCCAATACTCTAAAGGATGGCTGGATCTATACCGGTGATATCGCCACAATGGATCAAGATGGTTATTTCTTCATCGTTGACCGCAAGAAGGATATGATTATTTCCGGCGGCTATAATGTTTATCCGCGTGATATTGATGAGGTCTTCTATCAGCACCCGAAGGTCATGGAAGCTTGTTCGATTGGCGTTCCCGATGCTAAACGCGGAGAGACAGCCAAAATATTTATCGTCCTGAAGGAAGGGGAAACATCAACAGCGGAAGAAATGCTGGCATTTGCCAAAGACAAGCTTGCAGCGTACAAACTGCCCACGGAAGTGGAATTCCGCAATGAATTGCCTAAGACTAACGTAGGCAAAATACTGCGTAAGGAATTGCGTGCAGAAGAATTAAAGAATCGGAAGAAATAAGTAAATTACAGGACGCAGGCTTCCTTGAAAAGGGAAGCCTGCGTTGCTCGATTCTGAATAATTACATCATTTATTCAGTGTCCGTCACTTGGGTATACCGTCAAAGGAATCCGCAACAAAGCTAATGAATTAAGCAAATATATATTTAGGAGTGAGGTAATGGAATATAAAAATATTCTTTTTAATGTTGATGATAATATCGCAATTATTACTTTTAATAGACCCAAGGCTTTAAATGCCATGAACTCGGAAACAATGGCCGAGCTTTTGGATGTGGCGACAATCTGTAAAAAAGATGAAAACATTAAAGCCCTGATATTAACCGGTTCCGGCGATAAGGCTTTTGTTGCAGGCGCGGATATTGCGCAGATGCAAGACCTTACAGCGCCTGATGCTTTTAAATTTATGGAATCCGGCCACGAAACATTGCGTCTGATCGAAACTATGCCGAAGCCTTCAATTGCGGCTATTAATGGTTTTGCCTTAGGAGGCGGAACGGAAATATCTCTGGCATGCGATATGCGCTTTGCAGCAGAGAATGCCGTTTTCGGTCAACCGGAAATATTAATCGGCCTTATTCCGGGATGGGGCGGGACACAACGCCTGCCACGTCTTGTAGGTGTCGGTATTGCCAAAGAGTTTATATTAGGTGGCGGTCAGATAAACGCGCAAAGAGCCTATGAAATCGGTTTGGTCAATAGAGTGTTTCCATCGGCATCGCTTATGGACGAAACAAAGAAATTTGCCAGAAAACTTGCATCCATGCCCGCTTTTGCAGTCAAAATGGCCAAATACAGTATTAATTACGGTTATGATCTGGCACTCGATAACGCTAATAAATTGGAAATTGAATGCTGTGCGCAGTGCTTCAGTACTCAGGATCAAAAAGAGGGGATGAAAGCGTTTCTGGAAAAAAGAAAGCCGAATTTTGTCGGTAAATAGGCTGTCAACTTCAGGCTATCAGGTCTCGATGAACGATATTGTAACAAAATTGGAAATAAGGGATTCTTTTGGCATCCGATGCCTGTTTTGCCTTCGGTAAAAATTTTCAGCCCTGATATAATTATTAGCTTAAGTTAAAACTCGTGTCTTGTCGGGGGATCAGAAGGAAAATTTCAATGTCATTACAACTCAATAAATTAAAATCATTTTCCGGCAGAAAAGGTCCCTTACTATTGATTGTCATGGACGGTATAGGCATCGGCAAAGCAGATGAAACAAATGCCGTTTACATGGCTGATACACCCAACCTTGATAAATTGTTCAAGTCTGATCTATGCACGCAGCTAAAAGCCCACGGAATGGCGGTTGGCTTGCCCTCAGATGATGATATGGGAAACAGCGAGGTAGGACACAATGCCATGGGGGCCGGAAGGATCTTTGAACAGGGTGCCCGTCTTGTCAATGCGGCGCTTAAAACGGGAAGGATCTTTAAAACCGAGGTCTGGGATAATATAGTAAAACGTTCCCAAAAGGGCGGAACAGTCCATTTTATCGGGCTATTATCAGACGGCAATGTCCATTCGCATATTGAGCAGTTATTCATCATGATCGACAAGTGCGCCCAGCTGAATTTCAAGAAGGTCAGGGTTCATGCCCTTCTTGACGGAAGGGATGTGGGGGAGAGGTCGGCGCTGAATTATATTATTCCGACAGAGAAAAAGCTCAAAAAGATCTCCGAGGAATTAGGTCTAGATTATGCCATAGCCTCCGGTGGCGGTCGCATGAAAGTAACCATGGACAGATACAATTCCGACTGGAATATCGTGAAGAGGGGATGGGATGCCCATGTACTGGGGATTGGCAGAATGTTCCGATCCGCGTCAGGGGCAGTGAAATCATTTTACGAGGAAGATCCGCAGGCAACTGATCAGTATTTGCCCGCGTTTGTTGTCGCCGATGATTCGGGAATGCCCAATGGGACCATTCATGATGGAGATGCTGTGATCCTTTTCAACTTCCGGGGCGACCGCGCCATTGAGATATCAAGGGCATTCTCCGAAAAGGAATTCAGGGAATTCGACAGGGGACCTCTTCCGGATATATTTTATGCGGGAATGATGGAGTATGACGGGGATGCGCATATACCGCCCAATTTTCTGGTGCAACCTCCGGCTATCGATCATGTCGTAAGCGAATACCTTTGCGCTGAAAAAGTAAAAACCTTTGCCGTATCAGAGACCCAGAAGTTCGGCCATGTTACTTATTTCTGGAACGGCAATCGTTCCGGTTATATCGATGAATCACTGGAAAAATATGTGGAGATACCTTCAGACAGGATTGAGTTTGACCGCGCACCGAAGATGAAGGCAAAAGAGATAACGGATAACGTTATAGATCTGCTCAAGAGTGGTGATTACAGATTCGGCAGGCTCAATTTCCCGAACGGTGATATGGTCGGCCATACGGGTATGGTGGACGCGGCTATTATTGCGGTCGAAACAGTGGATAAATGCGTTGGAGAGCTGCTGACTGTCATAAAGGAGCTAGGAGGGATTGCCGTCATCACTGCCGACCATGGCAACGCCGATGAGATGTTTACGGTAGACAAAAAAGGCGCAAAATCAGTAAAGACGGCGCATAGCTTGAATCCGGTCCCCTTTATAATCTATGATCCACTGTATCAAGGGGAATATCACATGGCGGATATTCAAGAAAAAGGTCTGTCTAATATTGCGGCAACCCTACTGAATCTTCTGGGGTATGAAAAGCCGGAAGATTATGATCCGTCGCTCATAGAAATAGTGCCTGCAGGAAGTCGTAATTTGAGTAATGGATTTTAATGCAAGGGAATGTCAATCTGTAATGCAACATAATGCTTTGATTTTATAAGGTATTTATTAATAATTCTGTTTGCGGAAGGCTTTGCAGTGTGAAAGGATAAGCTTTCAGTATCTGATGGGAGTGGCACAGGCATATGCGGAGAAACTCTAGAAATTAGGGGCTTAGTGATTTTATAACGAGGATTTATGGCTATAATTATTGATGGCAACAAAATAGCGCAGGAAGTCAGGCATCAGGTAAGCAAAGAGGCTAATGATTTCAAAGAAAAAACGGGCATCGTGCCGGGTTTGGCTGTAATTCTGGTTGGAGAAGACCCTGCATCGCAAGTTTATGTTGGCAGGAAAGCCAAGGCCTGCGCGGAAGTCGGCTTCTTATCCCGCGAGTATAAACTTTCCGCTGATACCAGCGAAGGTGAAATTTTAAATATTATAGGCAAATTAAATCGCGATCAGGCCATTCACGGAATTCTTGTACAGCTCCCTTTGCCCAAGCATATTTCTACTGATAAAATCATTGCGGCTATTGACCATAAAAAAGATGTTGATGGATTTCACCCTTGCAATGTCGGGGGGCTTGTTTCCGGCAATCCTTTATTTATTCCCTGTACACCGAGAGGGATTATGGAACTGATAAGTCGAACAGGCATTGAAATTGCGGGCAAAGAAGCGGTGGTTGTAGGGCGCAGCAACATTGTCGGTAAACCCATGGCGCTGTTGCTTTTGGAAAAACATGCCACGGTTACTATTTGCCATTCACGCACGAAAGATTTGCCTGCCGTCACCAGGCGCGCCGATATTTTGATTGCCGCTGTCGGCAAGCCTCAAATGATAAAAGCCAATATGGTTAAAGACGGCGCCGTTGTGATTGATGTGGGTGTCAATCGGCTGGAAAATGGCAAGCTTGCCGGAGATGTGGCTTTTGAGGAGGTCGCAGCAAAAGCATCATATATAACACCAGTACCTGGCGGCGTCGGCCCAATGACAATTGCCATGCTTATGAGAAATACGCTGGATGCAGCGCGGAATATTGCTGGTAAAATATTAACTAAGTAAACCTATCAGGCGAAAGATTTTTTCAAATCGCCCCTCCCAGGTATGATCGCGCAAAGCCCTTTTGTAGCCTTTTTTTCTTACTTCTTCAGCCATTGCAGGATTGTTCAGATAATATTGAATTTTATTTACCAGATCTTCAATTCCAGAATATGTAATTATTTCTTCGCCTAGGCTAAAAGCAACTGCCAGTTCCGAGTGCCCCTCAGTAAGATAGAGACCACCGCTCATTGGAATTTCAAAATCGCGTCCTTTGAGGCAGAAAGTGTCCTTGTGTCCGGCTATACCACCAAAGCCCAAGTTTATTTTGCTTTTGGAATACATGCGGACCATCTCTTCCGTGGAAAGCGGACCGCGCGGCCAGCCTAGTCCGTATGTTTCTATATTTATTCCATTCTCTTGCAGTTGATAGATTACCTCAGCACGGTTGCCATAGCACTGTCCGACAAAAGAAACATCGATTGATTTTTCAACATTATAAGGCTTGTGAATTTCAGGATTGGCTGCTTCCGGCAAATACAGAGGCAACGCCCCTTCCACGCAATACTTTATAAGCGCGTCTTCCGTGCTCGTCCAGCAAAGATCAAAGTAGTGACAAATATCTCTTGTGCCCCAGGCACGGCCATTTTTAATTTTACTTACAAAATGTTCCTTATCGTTTAGGGCCAGGTTAATTAGCGGCACACCATGTTTGCGTATTGCTTCCAGTGTTTCCGGTTCTATGAGCTCCCCCGAAAGATAAGTAAATATTACATCGGCAGGGCTGTCAGACATCCATGCATTTACTTGATCAATTAATGCCAGGTTCATTTTTGTTTTTATTGATTTATGCCATAGTTTATCTTGATGGTTGAACTTGTCAAACCAGTCGTAATGGCGTAGCTGACCGAATTTTTCGAGAGCTGGCTTAAGAGAGTAATTCTCCCAGTTGTAATGGTGATAAATAGCGATAATATTTAATTCGCCTTTTGATTTAGCAGCAATCTGCGGGAATTTGTTTTGTAGTAGCCTTTTTATTTCCTGTTCATCAGGGATGCTCAAACACAGTTCATTGAATTTCTGAGTATAGTGCTCCATTTCCCGCTGCAACCTGCTGTTGTTTCTCCACATTCGTAATTTTCGGCGATATTTTTTTAAGGGGTCATTCATAGATTAATACTATATCACAAAAATAATTATGCGAGTCAATCAACAAATTAAAAAGCTCAAAAAAAATTCAAAAAATAAGGGGGAATATTTAATTGACACGGGAAATCATTATTTGTATATGATGCATCAGTATATAGTCCTATATGAAGTCAGCAGTTTATGATTTCCAAACTGAAAGGATCATCCTGATTGCATGAATAAAAAAATATCAGTTATTTTAACCGCATGGATGCGTCCCCAATATCTTGAACAACAGGTCGCAAGTATTCTGGAGCAGACCGTTTCCCCGCATGAAATAATATTATGGTACAATCAGCCCGCGAATCATTTGGGGTTTTTTGAAAAAAAACAATTAACTGCATTCAAAAATGACAAATATGTAAAGAAGATATTTTGTGATTATAATTTTGGTATCATACCGCGTTTCACTTTGGCTGCATGCCTGGAAGGAGAGTATATTTGTATTTTTGATGATGATACGAGAGCTTTGCACAACTCGTTTGTTTATTTCTTTCCATTACCTGTTCTTTTCTTGTTTTATCTTTTGATGTGCCGGTAAATTTCCTAGTTATTCAAAGCTAATATATTGATATTATTAATAATATAGCTTGACATCGT
>JANXZU010000144.1 GCA_025355345.1 Syntrophaceae bacterium | reverse complement strand
GATCCGGCCACCATCCGGCATGCCTGATCCATCGCCCTTGAAAATAATTCTTCCGGGGGAAGCTAAACCCTGCTTCCTTTACAGCTGAGTCAGTTACAATTTTTTTTATTATATTCGCCGTGTCCGAAGGAATGCGTTCATCAGCATCCAGAATTAATATCCAGGGTAGGCGGCATTTTTCTATCGCCAATTGCTTTTGCAGACCAAAACCACGCCACTCTTCAGAGTAAATTTCAGAGCCGAACTCTGCGGCAATTTTTAAAGTAGCATCCGTGCTCCCTGAATCCACGATAACAATTTGACCGGCAAACGCAATACTCTCCAGGCATGAGCGGATATTATTTTCTTCGTTTTTCGTTATTATAGCTACGGAAAGAGCAACTTTTTTCAATTGATCACCTGTTGTTTTATCGTTACTCGTTATCGCTTCTGTTTGGTTGCCTTATGGAGACGAATAACATCCGCTTCAACTTCCATCAACCAATCGCTTCTTTTTCCAAGAACTATTTTTTCTACTTCCGCAAGTGTCGGGTAGTTATTTTGTCCCGTAAATTCACGCGCGTCATCAATGAGAATTACATGATCAGAACAAGGATGCTCCAGTAGGACTTTTAACTCTTTGACAATTGGTGTTTCTAAATCACTCTTGGAAGTAACGCCGCCGGAATAATGTGCATCCAGCCAGAATAAGCAAGGGCCGGTTATATTGGAAATGACAGATGGCAATACTTGCCCGCTATCGCCTTGAAGAATTGTGACATGGCCATATAGAGAGAATTTGTTTTTCGCCCGCTCAGCTAATGGCGGATCGAATTCAATGGATATTATTTTAGGAAAAGTATTTAGAACTGCATCAATCATTTCACCCATATATGTCCCGGTTTCTATAAAATTTTGCAGCCTGAATTTTGTTGCATAATATTTAATGATTTTTTGTTTTACGGCATGCGGTGGTGGTATAGCCCTGCCCGTTAATTGCCAGAGAATAATCTTCTTATGGGCACTTATTGCTTCTTTTACTTTCTTATGGATACGATAAACAATATTATTTTTATTGGTCATTTCCCCACGCTACTTTCTGAAATTATATAGAATTTACCTGATAATTACCTATAAGCATAAATTTAAAAGACGAAGCCGGCACAATCCCTTATCCCGCTAAAAAGTGATCCGTTGGAAATACCCGATTCTACGACTTCATCGACTAACCATTCATCGTGTGGCAAAGAGGTAAAAATTCCCGGGCAAGAACGGAATAGCTTCAGTCGCTACACCCCAACCTTTATTTTCAAGAGTTGTTGCAAGCTCGCCTTCCTGCCAAGGCTTCCATTGATTATTGTATGCCAACACAAGACTCTTAGCGCCAAACCAATCTCGCTTAACAACCCATTCATAGACCATACGTGGACTCTCGCTCAATGCCCATGTACTAATGAAAAGTTCGCCTTCCAAATTTTCCATTATGTCGAAATTAGATAATTGATGAAGTACAATTTTTGATCCACCTTTTGATTGATTCCTGTCAAACGACACTCGCTCTCTGCCAAAGGCCGTACACAAAAAAATATATTGAATACATGACAATAACAAAAGATCTATAATATGATAGTCATTATTGTATCCTGCATTATTTGCAATGCGTGCCAAATTGCCGTAACCTCCGCCAAATTCAATAATGCTACTTATTGATTCTATTTTTATTTTTGTGACCTTCTCAAACTGCATCAAGTGATGAAGATGATGAACAGAATTAATAATGGTGGCCTTTTTTGATTTCCCTGCAATAAAGGCTGAATTCAGATTATTGCTTATTATTTTACCAACAGTTCTGGCATCTATAACTTTAGCAATATTTTTTATTTCTATTTCGTGCGCTTTCCTGTTGGTAAACACCATTGTGCCATTGATTATCTCGTCAGATATGAAGTTTTCATTCATCTTGTTTGTAAAATAAGATTCAAGGATTGCTATATTGTCCTGCCAGGTATCGTGAATCAGTCCCGGCATGATTTTTGTAACTTTTTCCTTTTGATAGTATTCTCTGGCCTCCTTTAGAGCATTAGCAAAAGTAGATTTGGCTATATCCAGCCTGCATAGATATTCCTCATTGAAAAAGTTATACCCGGAAAACATATAATTAATATTTGAAATCAGGTTCTTCATCGCTCTCTCCCGATCAAGGCAGGTGATGCCCACACATGACCATTTTGGAAGTATTCATACTGATTCAGAAGGAATACATCCTGTGTTTAATTTTCTTATTTTTTCATCGACTACGCCATGCCCAAAGCATACCGACTGGACGGCGGCGGGTAAAAAATCCTTGCTTCCTGAAAAAAGACTCCAAAGCGTCAATGTTCTGATTTTCCTGCTTACCGTTATGGACTTCCATGGCAATCTGATCAATCCGCTGCAAATAATCGGCAGGACAATTGTATAAGGAGAGCTTTGCACAACTCGTTTGTTTATTTCTTTCCATTACCTGTTCTTTTCTTGTTTTATCTTTTGATGTGCCGGTAAATTTCCTAGTTATTCAAAGCTAATATATTGATATTATTAATAATATAGCTTGACATCGTCAT